>JAHIQC010000138.1 GCA_018902765.1 Actinomycetota bacterium
CAGGTAGCGCCTGCGGCTGATGGGGCTTGAGAGCAGTGGTTGGGCTTGCAGCCACAGATCGGCAGGCTCACCTGCGAGCTCGAACAGACGATCGCGACCTTCCTTGTGTACACTGACTAGCTTCGCATCCTCAAGCTGGTTCAGAGCCTGCCCCATCGCCATCGCCATCGCCGTGTAGCCGAGCCGCCGCGCCAAGCCACTTGGAGTGCCGGAGGCGGGGGAGCGGTTCGCGAGCACGTGCAAGAACAGCACCTGCGCCGAGGGTCGCAGCCGATCCGTGGTCTGCACCCGGGTCTTGTACCTCTCCCGGAGGTTCACGCCGAGGGCGGGGAGGTAGACCTGATTGCCGGGTACCACGAAAGATAGCCCTTCGCTGACCATGCGCTGGCGGGTGCGCGGCGCGATGCGCTCGAAAGCGAACGCCACAGGCCCCGTCCAGTTCGGCTGCAGAGCACACTCGTGCTTCTTGGCTGCGCTGGGTACGGGCTCTTCGGCGCTTTGCAGGAACAGGATGTGGATGTCGCCGACCGTGCCGTCGAAGAAGTTGCCCGATCGCACTCGATGCGCCGTTGCTCTCAACTTCTGCTCATGACGATTTTCGGCAACGTATCGTCTCGTGGCCAAGGGCGCTGTGGTGACTGAATCGCTTGGACCAACGCGTGAGGTACCGATAGCCAGCACAGCAAATAGGACTCATTTAGTCATGTATATCCCGTGAATTCGGGCAAGATGGCACGCGCGTTGCGATTTGTAGGTGCGGAAACTGCGAGATCGAGGAGCTCATGACCAAAGTTCGCACATTCAGCAGATTGACGTCAGTTGTCGTGGTTCTGGCCCTCGTGGCTGTCACGACCCTGATGGTCTGCGGTGCTGCTTTCGGGGCTCCCATGACGGGCGACACGATGCCGGGCTCCAGTGCTTGCCCGGTCGGTTCTCATGACTCGCTCGGGTCGGCAGCCGTCTCCGCCGAGTCTCCAAGAGTCACCGTGACGTTGTCCGCAGTTCTCTCCACAGGAGTCGGTGTCGGCATCCCACAGGGATTCGGCAGTCGGAATGCGGCGATCTCAGCCGAACTGCCTCCTCTATCAGACCCTCGGCACGGGCGAATCAGGGTCTAGGTCGTCCTTTCACGAAGCGTGAATCCTCGACGTGTCGCCGGGTGGGTTCACGCCGGTCATGTGCTCCGCGACTCCGAGAGTCGCGTCGAGCAGCACCACTGACATGACGGTTGCGCCTGCATGAGCATGGCGCGGTGAAAGGAACAGACATGAAGACTTCACTTAAGGTAGCTATCTCCACGGCGCTTGCCGCCATGGTTGTGCTTGCGATGGCCGTCCCGGCTTTCGCCTCCGGCGGATTCCTTCCCAAGGTCGGCGGCGACGTGAGCTTCGTCCTCAACGGCCTGCGCGCCTCCGCCGAGTTCGCGGTCCGCGCCACTGGCGCACCCGCTGCCGGCGAGGATCATGCTCCTGCGACCGGGACGCTCGCATTCAAGTCCAAGGGCCTGCGCTACGTCGCCAAGATCGATCATATCCACGCTCACGCTGCCAACGAGGTCCACTTCGGCGGTTCGATCGTCAAGTCAAGCGATCCGAGCATGGTTGGTAAGTTTGTGCAGGTCGCTGTGGTCGATGGCGGAACTCCCGGTCGCAAAGGCGACACGATCTCGGTCTTGGTCACGGATACCGATACGCATGCCGAGCCGATGGCCGTCCCGGTCACAGGTGGCAACCTCGTCGTTCGGACCAACTAGCCCGCGAGCACCTGCTCACGACGATCGAAACTCACGAGAGGAATCGCCATGACCACGGTACACATACGAACTCATGGGATGCATTGCGCGGCATGCCCTCCTCGAATCGAGGCTGACATCGAGCAGCTCCCCGGCGTGAAGGCCGCGTGCGCTTATCGAGGGTTGCATCTGACCTCCGTTCTCTACGACCCGGACCTCGTCGATGCCGACACGATTCGGGGCCACATCCAAGACGCCGGCTTCAAAGCCCGCGTTCTCAGTGGAGTCCTCGCTCACTAGTCGCGCTTCCCTCTTAATACGAACCTACGTCGCCCTTGAGTGGGCGAAGAACCAGGAGATTCACCATGAACACCAACATCAAGATCGCCGCCGGCATGTTCGCCGGCCTCATCGCAGGCACCATGCTCGTAGGAACCGCCGTCGCGGCACCGCGCATGATGACGACGCCAGCCTTCGGGGGCGACGGCATGATGCAGTCATTTGGCACGGCGGGCATATTCGATGCGCCCACCATCGCCGAGATGAACTCCTTCATGGATCAGTACCGCACGTCCGACGGATCGATCGACGTCAACCGGATGCACGCCGACGTTGTCAGCGGCAAGGTCACGCCGCCGCACATGCAGGGCGCGTCGGGCACCGGGAGCGCTTCCAAGTCCCAGGGCGTACGGACTTCGTATGGCCGTGGTCCCGCGATGATGCAGGGCTACGAACCGCGCGGCAACTCGACCGGCTACGGAATGATGGGTTCGACCTATTAGGACAGTCTCTCGCGGAGCGGCCGCACTACCGGGCCGCTCCGCTGCTCGGCCCGATTCCTCGACTATTCAAGGAGTGAACTCAAATGATGTTCTTTCTCTGGCTACCGCTCCTGCTTCTGTGCCCGCTCGCGATGTTCTTGATGATGCGTTCCGGCACCGGTATGGGCACCCACGACAGGAGTCACGCGGGACACGCTCCGGTACCACTTGCAAACGGCGCCGACCCCATCGAGATAGCACGCCAACGCCTGGCGCGAGGCGAGATCGACTCGACTCAGTTCGAAGAGATCCGACGGGCGATCAGCTAGGCACCACCAGTCGCGAGCATCGGCAGTCACGGGCGCAACGCCGCTTCGGGGAGGCACGACATCGGTGATGTTCAA
>JAHIQC010000139.1 GCA_018902765.1 Actinomycetota bacterium
CTCGCTGGTCGCCCTTTGCCACGAGCCAATAGCGATCGATGCCGCCCCTACATAGTCTTGTTCTTCTCGCGCAGTGTGAAAGGCTTTGGCGATGAGTCGTCGCGGTGAAGCTAACGTGTTGCGCTTGAGCAGCGGCTCAGCGCTCTCATGAGTCTAGCGCTCCTGGCCGTCTGCTCGAAGCGCTAGTTGGGCAGGTGGGACTCGGCTGCGCGCCATGTGCTCGAAGAAGCGCGAGCCCGAGGACTAGGCAGAACACGACGTCGAGACCGCGGAGTACCAAGTACGAGTAGCGAGGCTCAGCAAGCGCTTGAAGCCATTGTGCGGAAGGCGTGTCGGCGAGTGCAGCCGCCGCGATCATGCTTTGAGCGACGACAGCGCCGACGGTGAGCGTCACGTAGAGGATTACTTGCGCCAAACGAATCCACGCAATCCAGTCTGCCACGAGATGAGATCGCAGCAAGCCGACGCCAAGCAGGATTACGCTTGCCAGGGGAAGGCCGATGCTCAGAACTAAGAGGCCGGACGGTGGAGTGCCGTCGAACCCGCTTGCGTAGGAGCTAGTGGCGACGGCGACAGCGGCGATGACAAAAGAGGCGAGCAACGCCTTCTCGCCGGAATCTCCATCACGGACTACAAGCCGCCACAACATGAACTGGACGGCGATGGCGACGAGCTGAACCAGTGAACCCGCTGCGGCCTGCAAGGACTCGGGTACGGGCGCGAGAGCGACTAGGCCGATGAGAAGTGCGAGGATGATCGCTGCTATTCCCACCTGACCACGCTGCATGCGAACAACGGCCCCCTTCTGCACTCTGCCCAACGTGTTTGCGCTTAACTCGCGCGCGTGCGCTTCCATTATGCGACATCATGCGCGCGTCGAGTTGAAGCGCGGGTTAGCTAGGCGATTCCAGCTTCGCGACACCGGACCGATGCGACTGCACGGATCGCAATGCCGCAACGAATCGGTCGATGCCCGCTGGCTCCACGGGGAACTCAAACGCGGCGCTGGCCGATGAATAACGTTGGTCGTCATCCAAGCACTCGATTGCGATTCTCGCGTGACCTAGCGCGTCAGTCGCGGTGAAGGAAAGCCGCACATGCCCTCCCGCGTACTTCGGGTCGGGAGTTCCGAGTTGAACCTCCCGTGCGTCGCTCACCGAAGCGGGGAACCCCGCGAGAGCGTCAGCGATTTCGCCGAGCTCTTCCAGCCCCGCGAAGATTCGGGAGGCGCATGAGAATCTGTCGTTGGATGCGGCCACCTCAATGCCGAGGTAGTCTTGGTCGGGATCGACAACCGTGATCTTGAGTCCTGCCGCCAACAATCCCCCAAGGCTCTAGCTAACGTGTTGCGCTTGAGCAGCGGCCCAGCGCTCTCACTACTCTAGCGCTCCTGGCCGTCTGCTCGAAGCGCTAGTTCGACAGGTCTTCTCACTGCATTCAGAACTAGTTCGTATCGAGAATCAGTGGAGTGAACGGCGGAGGCTCAACAGACCAGCCATGGTGAACATGATCGTGATGGCGATGAGCGGTACCACGAAGCACGCCCCGAAAACCGCACCAGGTTCATGACTCTGAGGACGAAGCGTTCCCAGCGCCAACCACCAACCGAGCCCGATTGGGAGCACCAGGCATGTGGCCAGAGCTCGTGCTGCGGGCGTCCTCGCGGCGATGACCGTCATCGCTGGCCCCATGGTGAAGATCAGCGCGCCGCACAGATTCGTAAGTGCATAGCTTTCGAGCACGAGACCGATGGACCAGACAAGCAAGGCGAGTCCGAACACCATCAGTCCGAGACTCGGCCTCCATCCGCGGTGCACGGCCTGCGCGTCTCGAAGCGTCGCGTCATAGAACGCTTGGTCCTCCGGTGACGCTTCGAGCGGGTATCGCCCACGCGAGTCCGACATCGACCCCCCTCGAATCGCCCAACATGCTGTGCACGGACACTGTCGAACGCTATGCGCTTAACCTGCAAACCGCAGGCCTCGCGCGCTGTCGCTACTCACAGTACCCAACACGGGCAAGGTTTGTCAGGTTGAAGCGTTAGTTAGCTTTCCCGCGTTCAGGCCGGAGGCGGAGCCGACGGCCAAACCCCCTAGGTCCGGCGACCGTGACCTGCGACGAGGTGCAAGCCTGAAGCTCGCTGGTCGCCCTGTTCTGCGAGCCAGGAACGGCCGATGCCGCCCCTACATAGTCTTGTTCTTCTGGTGCAGTGTGAAAGGCTTTGGCGAGGAGTCGCCGCGGTGAAGCTAACTTGTATTGGCTTAACCTGCGAACCGCAGGCCTCGCGCGCTATCGCTACCCACGGTACCTCGCACGGCCAAGGTTTGTCAGGTTGAAGCCACAGTTAGATTACCGACGATCAGGGCGGAGGCGGAGCCGACGGCCAAACCTCCCAGGTCCGGCAACCGTGACCCACGACGAGACACGAGCCATAGAACTTGCACGTCGCCCTGTTGTGTCGCGACCCATGAGGCTGCCGATGTGCCCCGACATATCCCCGCTCTTCTTCGCGCAGTGAGACTGGCTCTGGCCGAGGAGCCGTGGCCGTGAATCTAACGTGTTGCGCATGACCCGCAAACCGGTCCCCTGCGCGCTTGCCACTCGAGCTTACCTCACACGGCCGGTTTGTCGGTGTCGATGCGCTTGTTAGGCGTCACCAAATCTCGAGCTGCTCCTCAACGTCCCTCACTAGTTCCTCCATCGGGAGCGGACCCTGAGGATACGCTTGCCCTCGACCATCGAATTCCTCAGCCATCGAGCGACACCTGGGCCCGTAGGCCGCAGCGAAGCCTTCAAATTCCCGTGTGTCCATGAAAGACAGATCCAGCGTGGCCGAGAGCTGCCGCTCAAAGACCATCATGAGATCGCCGCGTGCGGTCCGCGGATTCCCTGCCATCACACGGAAGGCAGAGCTGCCATCGGGATCATCTCGAGCGTTCTGGACTCGCTCCAGCACCTGAAAGCCAGCTCGTAACTCACTCTCGGCCGGCACGAACGACTCAAGCACCTCTTGCGCATACGGCGCATGGTCGTCGCGCGCAAAGTACAGACACCGCTCCGCCGCGTAGGCCTGAAGTGCGTTCAGCGCGACAACGTCCGCCGGGTCGTCGAGATCGATCAGTGTCCCGTCCGCACGAAGCCTGTAGGTTCCGGGGTCGGCTGCAAGCACGTAAGTGCGATCATCTAGGGGCATGGCAACAATCAGGCCTTGCGACGTAATCCCCAGAACTCCGTGCTGCGTAACCTCGCGCTGATAGTGGTTGCTGAAGATGCACGGAGCGTCGCCAAGTACGAATGGCAGCTCGGTCCTATTGCGAACCACCCTAAGCGGAAGGTCCCTCACAAGTGGAACCGACTCCTCCACCAACGAGAGGGCGATGGCCAAAGCAACCGCTC
>JAHIQC010000140.1 GCA_018902765.1 Actinomycetota bacterium
CACAGTCGCACCGCTATTCCCGATTCCTTGGGCGGTCTCCCAACCGATACCGCCCTTGGCGCCAGTAACCAGCATGGTCTGGCCGTCCAGTCGGCCAGCGAATTGAGCGTCGAACCTGCTGCTCATCACGCGGATGCGTCCGAGATGCCGTCGACCACGCTGAAACGCGAGTCCATGCCAACACCACGGATCTCGATGAGCGCCTGATACTCAGGCGAGTTGTACCAGTCGAGGGCCGCTTGACGGTCCGGGAACCGCATGATCGCCCCTTTGGAGAGCCCGGGCTCGCCAGACAAGACCTGCCAGTCACCGTTGGCGACCGGCTCGGCTCCGTGCTTCTTCGCCGTCTGACCAGCATGGGCACTGTACTGGTCACGGTAGATATCCGGGTCCTTAACCGTGAACTCGACGATCAGGTATGCGCTCATTGTGTTTCTCCTCAGTTGAAAATGGGTTGCATGACTCACTCTGACACCTTCATACTGGGTTGTCAAACTCATAATCCTGATAGCATTAGGCATGGTCAATGAGACGAGCGAGCGGCCAAAGCTCACCGCAAAGGGAGCACGCACTCGAGCACGAATTGTGGAAGAGGCCGCCGCCCTGGTTCACGAGCGCGGCGTGGCCGGCACCACATTGGAGGACGTCAAGGTGGCTGCAGAAGTCAGCGGCTCTCAGATGTATCACTACTTCCCCGACAAGAACGAACTCGTGCAGGCGGTCATCGACTACCAAGCGGACACCATCGTCAATCAGAATCGGCAGGCGCTCAGCAGCCCCGACGGAGTGGATGCGTGGCGGAACATGGTGATCACCGGGGCAAACGTCGCCGACGGGAAGGGGGGCTGCGCACTTGGATCGCTCGGCGGTCAACTCGCCGAAAGCGACCCCGAGGCCCGAGCCCTGATCGCGACAGGGTTCGATGAATGGGCAGCCGCGCTCAGCGACGGACTCACCTCACTTCATGCCCGCGGGAAGCTCCCCTCTCACATCGATCCGGAAGACCTTGCTACCACCCTGCTCGCCACGCTCCAAGGAGGATTGCTGCTCGCCCAAGTGCAGCGGAGTACCCGTCCTCTCCAGACGGCGGTCGACACACTCCTTGCTCTCGCGCTTGGCAGATGAAGCATGTATCGCGAGATTCGACGGCATGGGCGCGGCGACCACAGATGCATACTCCCTGCACGACCGCGCAGGCTCGCGGCCATACTGACGCAGACGGCCTGGCCTTCGTGGCGTCACAGGTGCACGCCGGGTGGAGCGGCCGTCACCTTGGCAATCCGCGCGGGTGCCGCCCAAACGAGAACCAGGCCGGTCTACCCTCAGTCGACGACGGCTGTTGCTTGGACCTCGATCAGGTAGTCCGGATCGAACAGTGACGTCACACCGACGAAGGTGCCGGGGTGCTGAAAGTCCACGCCTAGCCGATCGGCTGCACGTTGACGTCCCTCCATGACCTGTTTCCCTGTTGCCCGCGTGTAGCCCACCACGTAAACGGTGACATGCGTGATGTCATCCGTGCTCGCGCCTAGTCCCTGTAGGGCCGTGGCGACATTGTGATAGGCCTGCTCGGCTTGAGCGGCGAGGTCACCCTTTCCAACGAGCTGTGCGCCTGCGTCCCACGACACTTGTCCGGCCAGGGTGATGATTCTCGACCCTGTTGCCACCGACGCTTGATGGTGAACTGGCAGATTGACAACGCCGTCGGGATTGATCAGTTGAACACTCATGGTTCTCCTCTTATTGAGATCAGCGCGAGGAAGGCTAGCCCGGTGAGCATGCCACTGCCGGTGCCGACATGATCTCTCCTTGCCCCACTGTCTGACTTGGATTATCTCAAGTTAGACCTTAGCTGGCTTGGAGCGAATAAAGTCAACTCAACCGAGGGGCTGCGCGCCTATCAGAACGACGTCTTGCTCGCTGACGACGCGTCCCGTGTCGGATACGTACCGGAGCGTTACTGGCTCAGCGGTACTCCGGTCGACGGCGCGCATCGGGCCGTCATCCGGGCGATGCTGATCACCCCACTGCATCAAGGCGACAACGACGGGCACAAGTTCGTTGCCAGTAGCGGTGAGTACATACTCGTCCCGCGTTCGCTTGCCCGCATCGGCATACGGCGACTTGGTCAGGATGCCGAGACTCAGTAGGCGCTTAAGACGGGCCGCGACCGTCGCCTCGTTCAAACCGGTGCTCACGACAAAATCTTCGAAGCGCCGTGTGCCTTCGGCTGCGTCGCGCAGGACCAGCAGGGAGGAAAGCGGGCCCAGCGCCTCGAGCGTCTTTCGCACCGAGCATCCACTGGCCGTGAGGATTGAGGCCTGCGTCATGTCAGGATTCTACCCCTGACTCGATTTCATCCAAGTCAGCCCGAACGCCTCGACTATGTCATGACTCGCATCCCGGCGGTTGGGTGAGCGTTCGCGGCCGCCACTCCCCCGCCGCCGAACTGCGACGGCCCTAAGGACGTGGCTGCGATCCCGCGAAGCTGTGAAGCTCGGAACGCCTTGTCGTGGTCAGTGAGCTAACTGACTTGACGAGTGCTGGTCGAAGGGCTAGCTTTACGCATGTTAGTCAGTCAACTAACTCAGAAGGTCAAGATGGCTCACGGTCAAGCTTCAATCGCCCGCAATACAGTCGTGGATGCGAAGACACCTAACAAACGAGATCGACTCGTGTCGGGTGCCCGCCGGGTTATTTACGAGCGTGGAGTGGAACGCACCTCATTGGCCGATGTGGCCGAGGTCGCAGGGATTCCTGTCGGCAACATCTACTACTACTTCAAGACCAAAGACGACCTAGTGGCGGCCGCGGCAGAGGCACACGTCAGCGACCTCGGCGAGCTGTTTCAGCGCCTCGAAGCGCTCGACAGCCCGCAAGAGCGCCTCCACGGACTCCTCGACGAGCTCTCTCACGTCGGCGGTTCGGTCGCCGAGTACGGCTGCCCTCTGGGAACGCTCGCGGGCGAACTCGACAAGCGCAACGGCACCATGGCCAGCCCACAAAGCCAGCAGTTGCTGGTGACGATGGTGGATTGGGCGGAACAGCAGTTCGTCGGCCTCGAACGCGGCGATGCTCGCCAGCTCGCTGTCGCCCTCATTGCTGGCTACGAGGGCGCCGCGCTTCTGACTCATTCTCTCCGCGACCCCGAACTGCTCGCCGATCAAGTCCAGCGCCTTCAGCAGTGGGTTGACGAAATCGCTGACACGGCGAACCAAGCGCCAGCGGCTCGGTCGCGGCGCGCCCTTCACGACCAGTAAGGAACACGTTGTCCACTCAAGAAAAGACAATCCTGATCACCGGCGCCAACGCCGGCATCGGTAAAGACGTCGCCCGCCAGCTGGCACTAGGCGGCGACTACGAACGCATCTACTTGGCCTCGCGCGATACGGCAAAGGGAGCCGCCGCACGCGAAGAACTTTGGGGCCTCACCGGTCGCGACATTTTCACCGTCGTGCCGCTCGACCTGCGCGACCTCGACTCCGTCCAGCAGCTCACCGAGCAGTTCACCGAACCCTTGAACGCCGTCGTGCTGAACGCAGGCGGGTTCGGCGGACCCACGCCGAACGCGCTCGCGCCCACCGGCGTGACGGAGATGTTCGCCCAGAACGTGCTCGGCCACGTCGTGCTCTTGGAAACCCTGCTCTCACGGGGCGTGGTGACGGATGTCGGCGTCCTCACCGGCAGTGAGGCCGCTCGGGGCGCTCCCAGGATCGGCATAGCCAAACCGACCTTCGCCGATCACAGCGTCGCCGAGTTCACGTCGGTCATTGACGGCAGCTGGTTCAGCGATCGCAAGTACAAGGTGAGCCTCGCATACGGGCAAGCGAAGTATCTCGGCGCGCTCTGGATGGCATCACTGGCACGCCAATACCCGAGGCTACGACTGCTCACCATGTCCCCAGGCGGCACCGCTGACACCGAAGGCGCACGCGACATGGGATTCCTGGCCAAGACTTTCATGACCAGAGTCTTCTACCCAGTGCTGGCTCCTACGTTTGGGTTCGCCCATCCGCTGCCCGTCGGCGCAGCACGGCTCGTCAAGGCCGTCAGCGACCCGACGCTGACCACCGGAGCGTTCTACGCCAGTGCCGAGGGCAAGCTCGTTGGCGCTCTCGTGGATCAAGGGGAGTTCGAACCCAGCCTGCGTGACTCGATCATCCAGGATCACGCCTCCGAAGCCATCCACA
>JAHIQC010000141.1 GCA_018902765.1 Actinomycetota bacterium
CGTCGCCTGTGATTCTCGCGTCGCACTTGGCTGAGAAATCATCGCAAGCACGATTCCTCGCAATCGATCTAATGTAGGGCGCTAGTGAGTTCGGAGTTGTCTCAAGCCGGGAGCCACCAGCAATCGATCAGATTGCTTCGAAAGGTCCAATCCGGCTGTATAACCCGGGCGTCGACCCGACTTCGCAAGTCATCGGCTACCATGTCATTCATCGGGCGCGGGTCACGCCCAAACACGTTAGATGCAGCACAGAAGGAACACCGCATGCCTGTCTTCCCTTGCAGAGTGTTTGTTGCTATAGCGCTGTTGATCTCGCAGGTGCTTGTCCTCACGGGATGTGCTGGGGGAGTGCCCGCTTCTCGGTCCTGGGCCTCGCAGTCGTTGAAGCGCCCCGTGAACGCGCCTATCACTCAGGAAGACGAGGGGACGATCCTTGCTCTGGCGACTGAATCCTTAGAGTACGAGCGCGCGTCGGGGTTCTCCGATGTGCGCTCCGCGCCGCTGACCCCGGAAGAGATAGACGGCGCTCGGCTCGGCGAAATGGATAGGGGATACCGGATCATTCCTGCAGAGCTTGCATCCGATGGCACGATCTTCGGTGCGACGCGAGTCGCTGACGAGAATGCGGTATCTGTGCCTGTCATCGTAGGCGAGAGATATATCGCTGAGCTGGGCTTCGAGCGAATCGACGGCCAGTGGGAGCCCAGATCAACCGGTTGCGAGGCTCCGCATCAGGACCTTGCCCGTGCTGAGGTGAATCGGGCGATTCCCGGGGCGTTAGGCGGGTCCCCCGAAGAAACGCGCTCGGTAAACGTGGACGGATCGCTGTGGGTAATTGCCAAGCGCGGGAGTCGCGAGGCTGCAGGACTCATCGACGTGTACGCATACGGATGCTTCGGAGACACCTCCGTCAGCCTGCCCTCGGCAGGGTCGGTGCTGACAGATGTCGAGTTTCGGGCACTCCTCCGGGAGATGAAGCCTCGGCAGTGAGACGTAGTGCGCATCTAACCCGCGCTTCCACGCAGACGGCGCGCCCTGTGCGGTAGACTCAGTTCGCAAGCGTTCGCTAGCGCACCGCTGGTGAAGCGCAATCACGTTAGTCCGACCACTGAAAGAGAGACTGCGTGCTTCTGTGCCTGAACAGCGAGTGGCAGGGGTGCGAGAGTCCAGAACTTGAGCGCGGGGCTCGCGATGTCGCACGTGAGCTCTTCGGCGATACGCCTCATCTCGATCTCGGCCCGGCTGAGTGCGACTTGCTCGGCGCGCGTGATGGGGTGTTCGCACTCGACTGCGTGGCGGCGCGTTTCCGGCTGGCGTTGCACGAGCTGGAGCTCGCGGCACCGGCCCGAGTCTTCACCGTGGCCGGGACGTGTGGTGCGGAGGCGGCGCCGGTCGCCTACATGGCCGGTCGCTACGATGGCCTCGGCGCTGTGTGGTTCGACGCACACGGCGACCTCAACACTCCCGCGTCCTCACCCAGCGGTCACTTCCACGGCATGGTCCTTCGCACACTCCTCGGCGACGGCCCTCATGAATTCACTGACCACATCGCTCATCCGCTCGATCCCGGACGCGTCCTCGTCGCCGGAGCGCGCGACTTGGACGACGCTGAGCGCGACTACATCGAGTCCGCTGGCATCGGTCTGGTCGAAGGTTGGCCAGATGACGCTGCAAGACGCGTCGTGGAGGCCCTGCGCTCGGCCGGTGTCACGCAGCTCTACGTCCACGTCGATGTCGACGTGTTCGACCCGGCCGCATACGGTGACGCACTATTCTCGGTGCCGGACGGACCGTCGATGGGCTCGGTGGCCGCGGCCGTTCACGCGGTCGTGGACTCGTTCGACGTGGTAGGGGTAGGTGTGGTCGAATCGTGCGGACGCGAGCCTGGGGCAGTACAGACCCTTGCCAGCTTCCTGATCGATAGCGGCCTGTGGCCTGCGGACTAACCCTGGCATCGAGCAGACGGGGCGAGCGTTAGAATGAGTGAACGACATGGGCCGCTGCTCATGCCTAACACGTTAGGCACAACCAGGAGGAACCACACTGAGAGTCACTCGCCGCACCCTCGCCATTCTCACACTCCTGCTGCTGCTTTGGGGATGTGCGCCAGCCCCGAACGCATCACCAGTGCCTCCCGAGCCCGCGAAGGAGCTAGCAAGTCGGGTCGCGACCGACATCGTTGCTGGCGACGTCGACGACTTGTACCCGTTGCTGCATCCAGTTTCGCAACAATCCATGACGCAACAGCAACTCATCGAACTGCTGGACAAGATCGAGGACTTCGCCGGCAGACCCTTGGAGGCAACCGGAAAGAGCCGCGGCACCGGTACAATGACCGGCACTTGGGGGAC
>JAHIQC010000012.1 GCA_018902765.1 Actinomycetota bacterium
CCTCGAACGATACCGTCGAGCCTGACTCTTTGCGGGCGATCGAAACGCCATCAGGATTCTCAACAAGCGAGGTAACCAGATAGCGAACGAGCGACTCGGTGTCTGCAGTCCGCGTCATCTCTTCGTCGTCCTACTCGGCGTCTTCGGGGGCAGCCTCTTCGGCGGCCTCCTCGACAACCTCGGCCTCAGCGGCCTTGGCTTCAGCAGCAGCTTCAGCAGCGGCGGCCTTTGCAGCTACCTTGGCGGCAGCAGCGTCTTCGGCGGCCTTGGCTACAGCAGCAGCCTCAGCGGCTACCTTGGCCTGGGCCTTCCTGGAAGGCTTGGCCTCCTTCACGGGAGCCACGGACTCAGGATTGCGGGCGATCGCGACGAGCTTTGCAGCCGTCTCGGTCATCTGCGCACCCTTGCCAAGCCACACGTCGACCTTCTCGACGTCGACCTCGATCGTTGAAGGCTCGGTACGCGGGTTGTACCGGCCGAGGATCTCAATGAAACGGCCGTCGCGCGGCGAGCGCGAATCAGCAGCTACGAGGCGGTAGAACGGAGCCTTTTTGGCACCGGCACGCGCCAGGCGGATCTTGACTGACAACAGTTCACCTCCGGTCAAGGCGGTCCCTGTGGACCGCGCTACACGCAAAACGATTTGTCATGATACGTCATCAAGCGAGCAGGGTCAAAACGCCATGAGGCGTGTGACCCGCCCGGGGCGTCTACGCCAAGCGGGAAACTAGAATGGATTCTGCATCCCAGGCGGCAACTGGAAACGTCCGCGCTTCTTGCTCCCGGGCTTCTGCATCTGCTTCATCAACTTCCTGGCCTGCGCGAACTGCTTCAGAAGCTGATTGACATCGAATACTGTCACACCCGCGCCGCTCGCAATGCGTGCACGCCTAGGCCCGGAAATGATCTGGGGCTTCGCGCGCTCGGCAATCGTCATCGAGCTGATTATCGCGTCGACGCGGTCCAGTTGGCTCTCGTCGACGTCGGGCGCGGTTCCCTTCATCCCCGGCATCATCTGCACGAGCGAACCAAGACCACCCATCTTCTTGATCTGCTTGAGTTGAGTACGGAAGTCGTCGAGCGTGAACTCGCCTTTGCGCAGGCGTTCCTCGGTATCGGCCGCCAATGTCTCGTCAGCGGCCTCCTGTGCCCTCTCGATGAGCGAAACAACATCGCCCATACCTAGTATCCGTTTGGCCATGCGATCGGGGTGGAACGCCGCAAGCGCATCGAGTTTCTCGCCCATGCTCGCGAACATGATGGGCTTGCCAGTCACACTCTTGACCGAGAGTGCCGCTCCACCGCGAGCGTCGCCGTCGAGCTTGCTCACGATTACGGCATCGAACTGGACCCGCTCGGCAAATGCGCTGGCTGCATTGACCGCGTCCTGGCCGGTCATGGCGTCGACGACCATCAGTATCTGATCGGGCTTGACGGCCGCCTTGATTCTGGCCGCTTCGTCCATCATCTCTTCGTCGACGTGCAAGCGACCTGCGGTGTCGACGATGACGACATCGCGCATCTCTGCGATCGCGTACTTCACTCCGGCTTTCGCAATTGCGACCGGGTCGGATCCTTCGCCGCGGTAGACAGGTATGTCGAGTTCCCTACCGAGAGCCTCGAGCTGGTCGATGGCGGCCGGACGATACACGTCGCATGCGACCATGAGTGGTCGCTTGCCCTGCTTGCGCAAATAGCTCGCGAGCTTCGCGGTCGCGGTGGTCTTGCCCGAACCCTGGAGCCCGACCAGCATCACCACGTTGGGTATACGGTTGGAAAGGACCAGTCTGGCTTCGGTACCACCCAGAAGAGAGACCATCTCCTCAAGAACGATGCGCACGACCATCTGACCAGGAGTCAGGCTCTTGGACAGGTCCTGGCCTATGGCACGCTCACGCACCTGTGCGACGAACTCCTTGACCACCCTGAAGTTCACGTCGGCTTCAAGGAGTGCCATTCGGATCTCTCGCATGGCCGCATCGACATCAGCCTCTGAAAGAGCGCCTTTGCCGGTCAGGTTCTTGAATACCGCCTGAAGACGGTCGGATAGGTTTTGGAACATGGGTGCTCCCGAATCGTTGTGGGTACTGCGGGTCTCTAGAGACTAGTGGCGGTCGACCGATTCAGTCAACGCCGCCATACCGGTTGATAGGCGCGATGATCGAAACGACTCGACCAATCACAAGGCCTAGCGGGATTGGACCAAAGACGCGACTATCCAAAGAGACTGGCCTGTTGTCGCCAAGAACCACCAAGTGCCCCTCAGGGACAGTGATGGGCCTCAGGCCCAAATCCTCGGCAACAATGGTCTTGGGGTAGGAGTCAGGCTCGGGTTTGCCGTTCACGTAGGCGACTCCGCTTACGACCTGCACTTCATCGCCGGGCACTGCGATCACGCGCTTGACGAATTCAGAGCCCGCCTCGACTTGCGCATTGTCGGGGGCGTTGATGACGACAATGTCACCGCGAATGGGGCTGTCGTAGCCCTTGGTAACAAGAAGGATATCGCCAGGCAGAAGGTTGGGCAGCATCGAGATACCTTCGACCCGTGCCGTAGTGTGAGTGACATAGAGAACGCTGACCAGACCCACGAACACCACGAGCAAAGGGATGACGATCGTGAGGGCCAGGTAATCGGAACGAGGCGTCTTCGTGGGTGCGAGGGGCATCCGCCCATGGAACGCAGACACAATCAGACCTCCGAGAGCAGTGCGCGAGCGAACTCCTCGGCAACAAAGGGCCTTAAGTCGTCGATGCTCTCACCAACGCCGATTCGCAGGATCGGGATGCCGAGTTCCCGCGCGATAGCTACGGCGATGCCGCCCTTCGCGGTGCCATCGAGCTTCGTGAGGACGATGCCATCCACGCTCAGCGCGGCGTCGAACTCGCGGGCCTGCGCAAGTCCGTTTTGGCCCGTGGTGGCATCCATCACAAGCAGGATCTTCGCGGGAACTGCGCTCTCTCGCTCAGCGACTCGAGCGATCTTCTGAAGCTCGAGCATGAGGTCCTTGGAGGTGTGCAGGCGCCCCGCAGTGTCAACCAAGGTGAGCTCGGCTCCGGTCTCGGCAGCGAGTTTCATGGCGTCGAACGCGACCGAAGCCGGGTCCGCTCCCCGCTCGCGCTTGACGACCGGGACTTTCGCACGCTCGGCCCATACATCGAGCTGCTCGACGGCCGCCGCCCGATACGTGTCAGCCGAACCCAACAGAACCGAACGACCCTCGTCGACGGTCTGCTTGGCCAATTTGCCCACTGTGGTCGTCTTGCCGGCGCCATTCACGCCCACGACCAGCACCGTGACATTCTCGGTTAGGAAATCGATCACATCTGGAGGGAACTCACTGGCCAGTTCCTCGGCAAGGTGCGCTAGTACGCTTTGTGCATCGGGTAGCGCTTTGCGAGCCGCGCTATCACGCAGTCGCTCGACGATCTCGGTGACGGCGACGACACCCATGTCCGCTCCGATGAGCGCGTCCTCAAGGTCGCTCCAAAAGGCGGCATCCAGATCGGGGCCCCGCCGCAAGAGCACGTTGAGCTGGCCCTCGAGTCTGTCACGGCTCTTGGAAAGCCCGTCGGAAAGTCGTCTATACCACGGCTGGCTCAACTGAAGCCTCCCGGGCTTTGGACCGATCGAGCTTCTGGCTCACGAGCTTGCTGACGCCATCGGCTTGCATCGAAACACCGTAGAGCACATCGGCGGCTTCCATCGTGCGCCGCTGATGGGTCACGACAATGAACTGTGTGTGGTGACGCATGCTCTCGACGAAGGCGATGAAACGGCGCAGGTTCGTATCGTCCAAAGC
>JAHIQC010000142.1 GCA_018902765.1 Actinomycetota bacterium
AGACCACGCCCTCGGCGCCAACGAGCGCGGCGCGCAGCGAATCAAGTTCGCGAACGTCGCCTGGGGCAAGCGTGAGCCGCGGGTGCGAAAGCTCGAGCCGCTCGGGCTGGCGCGCGAACGCCACGACCTCGTCGCCATGCCCGAGTGCCTGCTCCACCACCGCGCGACCGGTGCGGCCGGTCGCACCTATGACCACGATTCGCACATTCACTCCCTTCGCTTCACGATACGAGTATGCCCTGCACATGTTTCGGGGACGATACAGGTAACGGCGAAATATATGCCCTCGCCACCCGGACCACCGCGCCCCAACGACGCCGAGGAGAACACCGATGAACCACCCAGAGCCGATCGCGCCGGGACCCGGGCAGGAGTCCGTCTGGGACTATCCCCGACCTCCGGCCGTGCTTGCCGTCGACAAGCATATCGTCGTGCGATTCGGCGGTATCATCCTCGCGGATACCACCTGCGCCATCAAGGTCATGGAGACGAGCCATCCGCCGGTCTACTACATCCCACCAAACGACATCAGGCTGGATCTGTGTGAGCTGAGCCCCCATCACACGTTCTGCGAGTACAAGGGGCAGGCGAGCTACTATACGGTGCGCACGGGAGCCAGTGAGGCGCGCAACGCTGGGTGGTTCTACCCCGACCCCAGCCCTGGTTACGAGATCTTGCGTGACCACATCGCCTTCTATCCGGCGCTCATGGACTCATGCACCGTCGACGGCGAGACCGTGACGTCGCAACCGGGCCGGTTCTACGGCGGCTGGGTCACACGTGATGTCGTCGGTCCGTTCAAAGGCGAGCCCGGCTCACACGTCTGGTAGCAGGACGGTCGCCACGAACGCCGTCGCCCTGCTCGCAGGCTACTTTACGATCTTGGAGATCGGCATCTCGAGGATGTCCTCTGCGCCGGCGGCCTTCAGTTGGGGGATGAGCACGTTCACACTCGACTTCTCCGCGACGGTCGTGATCTCGTAGTCCTCGGAGTTGTACAGCTGACTTACGGTCGGGCGCTTCATCGCCGGAAGCTGCGCAATGACCTGCTCGAGCTTGTCGCCCGGCACGTTCATTGAAAGCAGCACCTTGCCGCGAGCCTCGATCACTCCGAGCAGCAGCGTGCGAACCTCTTCGATCTCTGCGCGCTTGACCGGGTCGGCCCATGCGGCCTTGTTGGCCACGAGCCTCGTGGTAGACGTGAGGATCACATCCACGATCTTGAGGCCGTTGCGCCTAAGGGTGGAGCCGGTCTCCGTAAGGTCCACGAGCGCGTCCATCATCTCAGGGACCTTGGCCTCGGTGGCGCCATAGCTGAAGAAGACCTCGACCTCGATGCCCAGATTGTCGAAGAAGGCCTTGGTCGCCTTGGGGAACTCGGTGGTGATGCGACTCCCCGGCGCGATATCGCGGGCGCAGGTGACAGGAGAGTCATCGGGCACTGCCAGCACCATCTCAACGAAACCCGTTCCCGTCTTGGCGTAAGGAAGCTCGGCCACCTCGACGACATCGGCGCCGCTCTCGCGCACCCAGTCATGCCCGGAGATGCCGATGTCGAAGTAGCCGTCCTGCACGTAGATCGGAATCTCTTGGGGCCTCAGCACTTTGGCGCGCTCGATGCGGGGGTCGTCCACTGTCGGGTTATATGCCCGGCTCGACTTGCCAATGGTCATGTCGGCCTGGTTGAACAGCAGGATGGTCTGCTCCTCGAGTGAGCCTTTGGGAAGTGCGAGCGAGAGCATGGGTCCTCCTAGAAACGAGAGAGTGGTGGTGGTGACCCAAGGGCCACACACCACCACTCTACTGCGCTAAAGCGCAAGACGCTAGCGATGCGACATCGCCGCGCCGCTGTTGCTTACTTGAGCGTCACGACCTTCGCGAGCTCCGAGCCATCCACGAAGAACGGTCGGTCGGGGCTCGTCTCCTTCTCCATCATGTTGAAGTCATACTCACCTTCGGCACCGCGATCTGCGTGGACCGCCACGATGACCTTCTCTGTGGTGACGTTCTCGAGCGGTACGACTAGGTCGGCGGACTCGCCTTCCTCGATCGCGAGCAACCCGACCCGATCGCCCGGAGCGCCGTTGTCGTCAAGATGGACGACGATCCATGAGTTCTCAGGAGCGACGACTCGGTCCACGGCCAGCGATGTGTTTCCGGTCTGCTCCTCGGCAAGTTCGAGTTGAGCGCTGTCGGCGGTGGTCACATAGCCCCAAACATCAGGGGTCTCGGCGGCGCAGCCGGCCAGGAGGGCAAGAGCGGCGATCGACACGGACACAAGGATCAGCTTGGTCTTCATCGATGTACTCCTAGGTGTGCGGGGAGCGGGCAGTCCGCCCGCTCCCGTGTGATCGGCGGTTGTTATGCGGCGCGCTTGGCCAGGCTCGGCTGGAAGCGACGCAGGAGAAGCGAGTTGGTCACGACAGAGACGCTTGAGAACGCCATGGCCACGCCAGCCATCCACGGGAACGGCGAGAGCAAGCCGACCGCGGC
>JAHIQC010000143.1 GCA_018902765.1 Actinomycetota bacterium
CCGCGCGCGGCGACCAGGTCGTCATCGAGAATGGCGGCGTTCGCGGCGAGCGTGCCGCAGATCCGCTGCGCGTGGTTTCCCGTGAGCTTTCCGCAGGTCGCGTGGCCCGAGTCCCGGGGCTCCCGCTGTTCGTCGGTGGCGCTGTCGGGTTCGTGGGCTATGAGGCTGCGAGCGGTTTCGAGCGCGTTCCTCGGCATGAGAATGATGAGCAGGACGTGCCGGACATGGTGTTCATGCTCGCGGACGTCGTTGTTGCGTTCGATCACGCCAGGCGCGTCATGCAGGTCATCGCGCCGGTGCGGCCCGGAGGCGCTCCCGAAGCCGCCTACGATGCAGCGCTCAAGCGCATCGACGGCTACCTCAAGCGCATCGATGAGGGTCCGCGCGGGGCGGAGCTGGGATCGGTCGGCATGACGGCCGAGGTGCCGCTGCGCGAGCACACGAGCCGTGAAGAGTTCGTGGAAAGCGTCAAGCAGGCGCAGGAGCACATCGCGGCGGGCGACATCTTCCAGGTTGTGCTCTCACAGCGCTTCAGCGCCCCGTACGCGGGCGATGGCCTGGATCTCTACCGTGTGCTCCGTGCGGTCAATCCAAGCCCTTACATGTTCTACCTGCGGACGCGCGACGTGACGCTCGTGGGTTCGAGCCCCGAGCCGCTCGTGCGCGTCGAGGGCGACGAGGTGCTCACTCGTCCGCTCGCCGGTACTCGTCCGCGGGGCGCGGACTTGGCCGAGGACGGCCGGCTACGCGCCGAACTGCTCGCCGACGAGAAAGAGCGCGCCGAGCACGTCATGCTCGTGGACCTGGGCCGCAACGACATCGGGCGCGTGTCGGTACCGGGTACGGTCACCGTCGACGAGCTCATGGAAGTCGAGTACTACAGCCACGTGATGCACATCGTGAGCAACGTGACAGGCACCCTCGCCGCCGACAAGGACGCGGTTGACGCATTGCAGGCGACTTTCCCCGCAGGCACCGTCTCGGGAGCCCCCAAGGTGCGCGCGATGGAGATCATCCGCGACCTCGAGCCCGCTGCCCGCGGCCCGTATGCGGGCACGGTGGGCTACTTCGGCCTCGATGGCGCGATGGACATGTGCATCGCGATCCGCACCTTCGTGCTTGCTGGCGGCGTCGCATACCTGCAGTCAGGCGCCGGCATCGTTGCCGACAGTGACCCCGAGAGCGAATACGAGGAGTGCCTCCACAAAGCTCGCGCGTTGCATAAGGCTCTCGAGCTTGCCGCCGGCATGCACGATGACGCCGCCGGCGAGGCGGAGGTCCGCAGGGCGCCTCTGCAGCCGCGAAGCGGCGAAGCCAGCGCCCGGAGGGGCTCCGCCTCGCCGACCGAAGGCGGGGTGACCCGATGATTCTTGTCATCGACAACTACGACTCATTCACCTACAACCTGGTCCAGCTTCTGGCGGCCCTCGGCGCCGAGGTGCGCGTCGAGCGCAACGACGCTCTGTCCGCCGCCGACGCGCTGGCGCTCGCACCTGCCGGTATCGTGATCTCACCCGGCCCGGGTACACCTGATGATGCGGGCATCTCACGCGACGTGATCCGCGCCGCCGCGACCGCTGGCGTGCCACTCCTCGGCGTGTGTCTTGGTCATCAGTGCATAGCGGACGTGTTCGGCGGCTCTATATGCCGCTCGCCCAAGCCCGTGCATGGCAAGACCGACCAGATCGCACACGATGGCGCAGGCCTGTTCGCCGGCATCGAGAGCCCTTTCACGGCCACGCGCTACCACTCCCTGTGCGTGCAGGGCGACAGCGTTCCGGACATTCTTGAGGTCGTTGCCCACACGCCCGACGGCGTGATCATGGGCCTGCGCCACCGCGAGTTGCCGATCTATGGCGTCCAGTTCCATCCCGAAAGCGTGCTCACGCCGCAAGGCACCAAGTTGCTGGCGAACTTCCTCGACATCGCCGGTGAGGTACCGCGCGCGGATGCGGCGTCGGGTGTTCCGGCCACCCTGTCCGCGGCAGGTGGCAGCCAGCGCGCTTCGGCCGCATCAGCCGAGGTCACCGGCATAGGCGGTGCCATCGGACGCGTGAGCAACGGAGGTTCGCTTTCCGAGGATGAGGCCCAGCTCGTGATGGGCACGATCATGGACGGCGAGGCTACTCCCGCGCAGATCAGCGCGCTTGTGGTCGGCATGCGCATGAAGGGCGAGACGGTCGACGAGATCACCGGCTTCGCACGTGCGATGCGCGAGCGCGTCACGCCCGTGCATCCTACGACGGCACGTTACATCGATACCTGCGGGACTGGCGGCGACGGCCTGCACACCTTCAACATCTCCACGACCACGGCGTTCGTGGTCGCAGGCGCGGGAGTTTCAGTGGCCAAGCATGGCAACCGCGCGGTCTCAAGTGCCGCGGGTAGCGCCGATGTTCTCGAGGCGCTCGACGTCGACGTCACGTTAGGAGCTGCCGAGATGGAGCGCTGCGTGGACGAGTGCGGAGTCGGCTTTCTGTTCGCGCAGTCCTTGCATGCGAGCATGCGTCACGCCGGCCCGGTGCGCAAAGACATCGGCATCCGCACGGTGTTCAACATCCTGGGGCCGCTCACGAACCCGGCGGGCGCGAAGCGCCAGCTCCTCGGCGTGTACGATCCTCGGCTGGCTCCGGTGATGGCCGAGGTGGCAGGCAGGCTCGGGGCTGAGCGCGTGCTCGTGGTGCACGGGCATCCGGGAATGGACGAGGTATCCGCGAGTGGAACGACCACGGTATCCGAGCTCGATTCTGCCCTCGGCACCGTGCGCACCTACGAGATCTCGCCCGAGCAGGTCGGGATAGCTCGCGGCACGCTCGCTGACATCGCGGGTGGCGACGCCGCTGAAAACGCGCGAATACTGCGCTCGATACTGGCAGGGGAGCACGGCCCGCGCCGCGACGTCGTGCTCATGAACGCTGCAGCGGCGCTTCTGGCCGCGGGCGAGGTGCCCGATCTGGCCGAGGGCGTCATCCGCGCTCGGGATTCGATCGACAGCGGACGGGCCCTTGCGGCCCTCACGGCCCTTGCCGCCGTGTCGCAGCGACTTGGCGCCGAGGCACGCGAGAAGGCCGCTGCGGCCGGGAGGGATGGCGCGTGAACTTCCTCGAGACCATGATGGGCAAGCGTCGCGACCTGATCCGCTCCCAGTACGGCGAGCTTTCCTCGGCAGACCGAGAGCGCCTCGCGTGCTGTGCCCGTCCGCCTCGCGACTTTGCCGCGGCGCTGCGCGATCGCATGGACGTGGCTGTCATCGCCGAGGTCAAGAAGGCGTCCCCGAGCGTCGGGCCCATCGCGCCCGATTGTGAAGCGAGCAAGCAGGCGCTCCACTACCAAGACGGCGGCGCTGCGGCCATAAGCGTGCTCACCGAGCCGGAGTACTTCGGAGGATCGTGGACCGACCTGTCCGACGTGGCCGACGCGGTCGACGTTCCGGTGCTGTGCAAGGATTTCATCGTGGACCCGGTGCAGCTGTTCGTGGCCCGCGGTCACGGAGCAGACGCGGTGCTGCTCATGGTGAGTGTGCTGGGGCACATGACGCGCGATTACGCTGACCTCGCCGAGACGCTCGGCATGATGCCGCTCGTGGAGATCGCTTCCGCCGAGGAGCTCGCCATCGCCCTTGGCGTGCGTTCCGGCGTCGTGGCGGTCAACAGCCGCGACCTGCGGACATTGAAAGTCGATCCTGAGCGCGCGAGAGAGGTCATGCAAGCGTCATTGCGCTACGGCCTGACGCTCGTGGCCGCAAGTGGAGTCAAGACCCGAGCGGACGTCGAGGCAGCTTCCTCGGCAGGTGCTCACGCGGTGCTGGTTGGCGAGACGCTCATGCGGGCACCGTTCCCAGAGGACGTGCTTGCCGAGTTGACGGGTGTCGCGAGAAGCATACCCGCGCAGTAGTTGGGAATACGCGGGCGACCATCCGGTCGGCCGCAGGGATTCCGGGGAAATGCCCCGGGGATAGGGAGGAACAACATGAGCGACAAGACGAGATTCGGGCTCGATGAGACCAGGATTCCTGAGGCCTGGTACAACATCATGCCTGACCTGAAGAGCCCACCGGCGCCGCCCAAGGTGGTCACGCCCGACGGTACCGAGCTTGGACCGGACGAGGTCGGCGCGCATATGGCGACGCTCTTCCCGATGGAGTGCCTCAAGCAAGAGATGTCCCCGGATCGCTGGATCGACATCCCCGGCGCGGTCATCGACGTCTACAAGACCTATCGTCCCTCACCGATGCTTCGTGCTCGTCAGCTTGAGAAGGACCTCGGCCTGCCCGCAGGCGTCAAGATCTTCTACAAGTACGAGGGCGTGAGCCCCGCGGGTTCGCACAAGCCCAACACCGCCATCCCGCAGGCGTACTACAACAAGCAGGAGGGCATCACCAAGATCGCGACCGAGACGGGTGCTGGCCAGTGGGGCAGCGCCATGTCGATCGCGGGTGCGCTGTTTGGCATCGACGTCGAAGTGTTCATGGTCAAGGTCTCGTATGACCAGAAGCCGTATCGCCGCATCCTCATGGAGACCTACGGCGGCACGGTGCACTCCTCGCCAACAAATCTGACCGACGCCGGCCGCCACGTGCTTGCGATGGACCCGAACTCCACGGGCTCACTCGGTATCGCGATTTCCGAGGCCGTCGAGGTCGCCGCCAAGAATGCCGACACGCATTACGCGCTCGGTTCGGTCCTCAACCACGTGTGCCTGCACCAGACGATCATCGGCCTCGAGTCCATCGAGCAGATGGCACTTGCCGAAGAAGAGCCCGACGTCGTCATCGCGTGTGTCGGCGGCGGCTCCAACTTCGCCGGTCTGGCGTTCCCGTACTACCACCGCAAGCTCGAGGGCAAGAGCAACGCGCGCCTGCTCGCCGTTGAGCCCAAGGCCTGCCCGACGCTCACCGCAGGCGAGTACCGCTACGACCTGGGCGACGAGGCCGGCATGACCCCGCAGATGCTCATGTACACGCTAGGACATGACTTCGTGCCTGCTGGCATCCACGCCGGTGGTCTGCGCTACCACGGTGACTCACCGCTGGTTTCACAGCTCGTGCATGAGGGTGAAGCCGACGCCATCGCCGTTGACCAGACCGCGTGCTTTGCCGCAGCGGTTCAGTTCGCGCGCGCCGAGGGTGTCTTGCCGGCACCGGAGTCGAGCCACGCCATCCTCGCAGCGATCGAGCAGGCCAAGGAGGCCCAGGCGGCAGGCGTGGACCGCACCATCCTGTTCAACCTGTCCGGTCACGGTCACTTTGATCTGGCTGCTTATGCGGCCTACAACGCCGGCGATCTTGTCGACTATGACTTCGCCGCAGGCTCGACGCTTTGCGAGAACGAGTAGCACCGCATGACACGTACGCGCATCAAGATATGCGGGATCACTCGCCCGAAGGACGCCATCGCCGCCGTAAACGCCGGCGCTGACGCGATCGGGGTGGTGCTCGCGCCCTCTCCTCGGCAGGTGAGTATTGAGGCTGCGGCCGAGATTGCCGCCGCGGTCGGACCACTCGTGTCAGTTGTAGGAGTTTTCGTGGATGCCGAGGAGTCTTTCGTAGCCGAGGCCACGAGGCGCATTGGCCTTTCCTACCTGCAGTTCCATGGCTCCGAATCGCCCGAACGGTGCGTTTCGGCACCCGCCCCGGTGATCCGAGCTATGCGAATCGGCACGGAATTTGATGTAGATACTGTGGAACCCTTCCGGGAGCACGTCGTTGCCATCCTTCTCGACACGTATAACTCACAAGTAGCGGGTGGCACCGGCACAACGTTCAACTGGCACGCCGTACCCGTGCTCCCCGGATGGGTTTCCTTGTTCCTTGCGGGGGGACTGAATCCACGAAACGTAGGCGCGGGCATCGCTGCGCTACGCCCGTATGCGGTCGACGTCTCAAGCGGCGTCGAGAGCGCACCGGGTATCAAGGACCATGACGCGATACGCGCCTTTTGTGATGCGGTGCGTAGCGCAGACGAAGGGGCCTCACATGACTGCTAGATCCCACGAAGCCGACGATCTGGGCTTCTTTGGCCCGTACGGAGGCGCGTACGTCCCCGAGACCGTGGTTCCGGCACTGGCCGAGCTCGATGCGGCATTCACGCAGGCCAAGGCCGATCCAGCGTATGCCGAGGAGCTCGGGACGCTGCTGCGCGATTACGTCGGACGCCCCACACCGCTGTACCGCGCCGACAGGCTCGCCGCAGCCGTTGGGCTTGGGGCGGTCTATCTCAAGCGCGAGGACCTGAACCACACCGGTGCTCACAAGATCAACAACACGATCGGCCAGTGCCTGCTCGCCAAACGCATGGGCAAACAGCGTGTCATCGCCGAGACCGGAGCAGGCCAGCACGGCGTGGCCACCGCGACGGCTGCAGCTCTCATGGGGCTCGAATGCGCCGTCTTCATGGGTACCGAAGACATTCGTCGCCAGTCCTTGAACGTCTACAAGATGAAACTGCTCGGCGCCGAGGTGATCCCGGTCGATGACGGCACCGGTACCCTCGCGGACGCCGTCACGGCCGCCATGCGGCACTGGGTCGAGCGCGTGAACGACACGTTCTACGTGCTCGGCTCTGCGCTCGGGCCTCATCCGTACCCCACGATCGTGCGCGATCTACAGCGCATCATCGGCGACGAGTCGATCGACCAGTTCGATGCGCGCGAGGTCCCGATGCCCGATGCCGTGGTCGCGTGCGTCGGCGGCGGCAGCAACGCGATCGGCACGTTCTACCCGTTCCTCGTGCGCGTGCCCGACGACCAACGCCCGCGCCTCTACGGCGCCGAGGCCGCCGGTAAGGGTATCGACACCCGCTTCACGGGCGCCTCGATCGCGCTGGGCAAGCCTGGCGTCATGCACGGCTTCATGAGCTATCTGCTCCAAGACGAGCGCGGCAATCCGCTTGAGGCCTACTCGATCTCAGCCGGCCTCGACTATCCCGGCATCGGTCCCGAGCACGCCTACCTGCACGACGAGGGACTGGTGACCTACCTGCCTGTCACCGACGACGAGGCGCTGGTCGCTTTCGAGCAGCTCTGCCGCACCGAAGGCATCATCCCGGCCATTGAGTCATCGCACGCGCTGGCTCTACTTCCGCGTATTGCCGAGGAGCTAGGTCCCGACGCGGTCGTGATGGTCACCGTGAGCGGCCGTGGCGACAAAGACGTCGACATCGTACGAGAGGCGGGCATCGGTGAGTGAGCGCGAGTCCCAATTGCCGGATTCAGACACATCCCTTCGCTCAGGGTCCTCGGCGGGGGCCCGGACGCCTGCGGCGTCTGCCCCGCCTGCGGAGTCTTCGCTCCGGGATGTCCCTGAATCCGCCGGACTCGGACGGGCATTCACACAGGGGCATCCGGCGCTCGTGTGCTATCTCATGGCCGGGTATCCCGATCGTGCTGCCTGTCTTGCGGCGTTACGTGCCGCTGCGGCCTCAGGTGCCGATCTCATTGAGATCGGCGTGCCGTACACGGACGCTTTGGCCGACGGGCCGGTTATCGTGCGCGCGGCTAACGAGGCGATGCGGGCGAATGAGGGCGGATTTGGGCTTGCGGAGGCGATCGACCTCGCAGCCGAGTTCTTGGCGGACCCGGGTGTCGAGGTCGCGCCGCCATTGGCGCTGATGACGTACGTGAATCCCGTGTTCCAGATGGGCTATTCGATTGCGGCCGAGCGTATGCGCGCAGCTGGGATCTCGGGCGTCATCATCCCGGACATGCCGCCGGATGTGGCCGGTCCTTGGCTTGCTGCGGCGCGGGGTCTGGACACCGTGTTTCTGGTCGCCCCGACATCCACCACCGAACGCCTCGTCAAAGTCGGCGAGCTGTCAGGCGGCTTTGTGTACTGCGTCTCGACTACCGGTATCACCGGAGAGCGGTCCGAGATTCCGCCCGAGCTTGCCGCTACGGTGGCCCGAGTGCGTGCGCACACGACGTCGCCGGTCGCAGTCGGCTTCGGGATATCCACGCCCGAACAGGCGGCAGCGGTCGCGCACATCGCTGATGGAGTCATCGTGGACTCCGCGATCGTGAAGCGGCAGCACGC
>JAHIQC010000144.1 GCA_018902765.1 Actinomycetota bacterium
TCGCCTTTAGGCCCGAGCGGCTGATCCTTGTCGAGATAGACGAGAGCAGGCTCTACGAGCTGTGGCTCGACCTTCAGGAGTTGGCACCCGGCGTTTCAGTGATGTGCCTCGCGGACATCCGCGACGCCGAGAAGCTCGACAGCGTCTTTGCCACTCACAAGCCGCAGGTCGTGTTGCACGCTGCAGCGTACAAGCACGTACCGCTGATGGAGCTGTCGCCCGAGGAGGCTGTGAAAACGAACGTCCAAGGCACTCTGCATGTCGTCGAGGCCTGTACGCGGCACGCGGTGGAGCGCTTCGTCCTCATCTCGACCGACAAGGCCGTCGCGCCAGTCAACGTCATGGGTCTGACCAAGTCGCTTGCCGAGCGCATCATGCTCGGCGCCGCGCGCGACGCGGGCCTTCACGCGGTCGCAGTCCGATTCGGCAATGTTCTGGCGAGCCGCGGCTCGGTCGTCCCGATCTTTGAGACTCAGCTGCGCCACGGCGGGCCTTTGACCGTGACCGACCCGAACGTCACCAGGTACTTCATGACCATCCCCGAAGCGTGCCGACTTGTGCTGCAAGCGCAGGCCATAGGCGCCCCGGGCGACGTGTTCGTGCTAGAGATGGGCGACCCGGTCAGGATCGTTGACCTCGCGCGCAAGATGATCGCTTTGGCCGGAGTGCCTGCCGATATCACCTTTGTTGGCCTGCGCCCCGGCGAGAAGCTACACGAGTCACTCATCGCCGAAAGCGAGAGCCTGGTGGCGACCACACGCGAGAAGATACTGAGAGTCGACCGCGTGGCGCTTCGGGACCCTTCGTTCGACGCGCACATCCGGGACCTCATCGACGCCGCGCTGAAAGACGATCCTGAGCGCATGAACCGAGCTGTCGAAGTGCTCGATCCGGGCTTCGCGCAACGCGGCACACTCGACGCCTAGACGCGACCATACCCCGCCTTTAGTTCACCCCGCCGAGGAGAGCCGTCGCGCTTTCGATGTAGGTCTCGAAGTACGGGTACGGTGTGCCCCACTCCTGCGCGGCGGGCAGCGCGGCCCTTACGGCCTGTGGTTCGCCGGACAGGACAGCGAGGTGCAGCTGCTCGCACACCAGCGACGGGATCGGTGGCAGCGTTTGGGCGGCGCGATCGAGCTGGGTTTGCTCCCAAGATAGGTCGGTGCGACCGGTCCGCTGTGCCTGAGCCAAAGAATAGGTGGCCAGCCCAACCAGATTGGGCGCGAACTCACTAAGATGCGCCGGCGCCTGGTCGACGGCTCGTTGTGCTGCTTGGAGCTCGAATTCGTCTGCTGCTGTGAGTAGACGGACCTCCATGAGATGCCGTTCAATGACCGGGTGCCCGGGTACGATCGCAAGCGCGTGCTCGTATGACGCTGCAGCCGCGTAGGAGTCGTCCGAGGGCGCCACATAGCCCCGCCATTCGCCGACACCCAGCCATATGCCAAGCGTGACGATCACGATGCCGGAAAGCGCCAGCGCGAGGCGCACGCGAGAGCCGTTCACCGCGCGTGGGGCGCCTGATGGGTCCCAGATGCCGACGGCCAGACCAGCTGATGCGGCGGCGAAAAGTCCTATCGGAAATACCACGGGGTTCACGAGCAGAACGAATAGCGCGCTCGCAAAGCCTGCAGCAAGCGCGAGACGTAGCGGCCTTGAATCATCAGGAACCCGCAAACGCTCCCTGATCACCGCAAGCCACGCTACGAGCAGGGCACAGAATGCCGCGATGCCCAGCAGGCCGAGTCTGGTCGCAATCTCCCACAGCACCGAGTGCGGCGACTGGGGGCTGTACACGCTCGGATCGATATTGCCAGCCCTGTCCGCACCGAACTGAAGCGCTTCGGGGTCCAGGTACTCAACCGCATGCGTCCGATAACCTGACGGCCCGAACCCGAGAATCGGTCGGTCTTGGAGCATGGCCTGCGCGCCTTGCCACAGATATACGCGCGTCAGAACGTTACGGTCCGACGCGGCCAAACCATTGGAGCCGACAAAGGAGCCGGAAAGCGCCGGGACCTGTGCCACGAGTATCGCGAGGACTGCCAATGTCGCCGTAAGGGACAGGCCGAGCCTCACGCCGCGCTCACGACGCTGGCCGAGCGCACACAGAGAGGGGTGCACGGCAAGAGCAAGCAGCGCCGCGAAGCCGGCCCCAAGCGCGCCCATGAGTGATCCTGAGAAGAATGCGAGGCTCAGCGCGATGATGCCCGCAGATGAGTAGCGCGCTAGTCTGCCAACTCCGTGTGCCCGAGACGCGAGAACGGCCCCGATGGGCACGAAAGGCACAAGCGCTGTCACGCTGTAGGCGGTACTGCCGAAGACCCCGCTGCCGGAGGTCGTGAGGTACTGGAACGCCATGATGGCCGCGATGGTGGCCGCGAGGCCCAAGACAAGCGACATCGCGCGCTCGACGGACTCAGCATCAGTCGCAATCCCTGCGGCCAACGCGAACACGAGCGGGAACATCAGCCACTGCACAAGGGGCATGTCGGCGTACAGGTCGTATAGGAGCACAGCCACATGGGAGCCGCCGGCAAAGTACGAAGCCGCGACAGATGCTCCCAACGCTGCCAATCCCCATAGCAGACGCTTGTGCGGCCGACGCAACGCGACAAGTCCGAGTGCTAAAGCGATCAGCCACAGGCCCGGCGTGATCAACTCGAGTGCTTTGGCGATCGGCGCCGGTGGCAGCCTCGTCACGAGCCATGCGCCGGGTGACAGAAACACCAGCGCAAGGAGTATGGGCATCGTGAACCGCGCCGATACGTGTGTGGGCTGAGTCAGTTTCGACATGATTGCCTTCTCAGCCCTCCGGCCGTCTCGAATCGCCTAGCGCGGACTCCCCTGAATGGCGATATCCGAATGACAAACATCCTTGCAGAAGTCACGGGAGTTGTTGGGCGCCCAACGCTGATGGCAACGGTCACACGCTTCGGCCGGAGCGCCCCTATGGTCCCGAGCGTTACTCGGCAGATGGCCCTTGCCAAGCAGCGGACCGTGGCACTTCGTACACGGCCGACGCGTCGCGGTATGGCACTGTGCACATCCGCGGCCACCGTTGTACCAGAAGTCGACCGCGCCCGCGCGAGCATGGGCGGACGCCATGAAGACCCGCGTGTGCGGCAGCCTGAGACCATGGCAGGTGTCGCAGTCCTTCTTCTCGTCATGACATCCGCCGCATTTCACGTCGGGTATCTGAACCGTCGCGAAGGACGTGGTGCGAGCCCTCGCGGCAGCCGAAGCGTTCTTGTCGTGGCACGTGGCGCACTCGCTCGACGCCTTCTTGGAGTCGTGACACTGCAGGCAGGGGTTCATGCCGGCGTTGTAGATCGAGACCACGCCGTCGATCGGTTTGTGACAATCGAGGCACTTGGCCTGGGCCTTGAGTGGCTCGGTGTGAGACATCTTAAGACCGCGCTTGTCGTTCAGGGTTTGCTGCGACACGTCACTCATGTGGCACGCCAGACATGCGGACTGCGTGACCTTACCGTATTCGTGATCGACCAGAGACTCAGCAGCGCCATCGGCGAAGTGAACGAGGCGCGACGGAACGCCGGAGAAATAGCGGCCATAGGGACCGTCCGGCTCGTGGCACGAAACGCAACTCGTGCTGGCGTGAGGGTCCTGACCTTCCTCGGAAGCAAGGTGCGGGGACTCGACGTGGCATCCCTCGCATACTGCAGACGGCGAGGTCGTGAAGCCCGCGAGGATCCAGACTCCGAGCACGATCGCCAGCGCCGCAGCTGCGGCTATGCCGACCGAGCGCCCGGTCCACACACGAGGGATCCGCCTGGGCCGCTGTCTGGGAGCTCGCACGGGAGCTTCGGAGCCTGACGCGGAGGTTGCAGAGGCCTCGTCTGCGTCGAACTCGTCGTCTTCGGGAGTCGCAATCAGGTACATGATCGCAACGAGGAGAAGGATGAGGACCACAAGGCCGATGATCCCGTACAGGATAAGGGCCGCGGTCAGGTTCGAAGTGGGGTCGGAGAGTAGTACCAGGAGTTGACCGGGCAGCGTGCGGATGGAGTCCGGCATGCTACTGACCACCCCCCGATGCGCCGTTGGTGCCCAAGGTGCCTATAGCCCCACCGGGATGCACATGCTTCACATGGCAGGTGACGCAGTCAGACTCGGCGTGGCAGCGCTTGCACAGTGCCTCGTTCTCGGTCGCCGGCTTCTCGTGGGTGGCCGTGAAGGTGCGGGGGTGCGGCATCTCGAGCCCGTGACAATCACTGCAGAACGTTGCCGCGTGACACCCGCTGCACTGTGCCTTCGGATCCTGGGCGAATGTGGTGTGGGTGCTCACGAACTTACTGTCATGGGGAAGGCCCGGGCCATGGCACTTGCTGCAGTTGGCTGCGGTATGGCAAACCGTACAGTTTGCGGAGTTACCCATGCCGTGCGTCTTCTGCCAGTCCTCGCCGTGCGTGACTGCGAAGACTCCTGAATCGATTCGGTCGGCCGTGCGCTGGCCTTTGTGGCACATGTCGCAGTCGGTCTGGGCCGCTGTCACATGGCACTCGAGACAGGTCTCCATGTCATAGACGCGGACCCAGGACACCGACTTGCCATGCGCGACCGTCGAATGACAGTCAGTGCACGAGGAGCCGCGAGCACACTCCGAGTGCCTAACGCTAATGCCATTTAGGTTGGCGATGCCTGTCTCGACGTCGAGATGGCACGTGAGACATCGCGCATCCGGGACGTCGGCCCAGCCCCTGCCCCCCTCGCCCACCAGCTTGAGCTGCATGTGGAACAGCTGTCTAAAACCGAACGAGAGGCGATCGACGGCGCCCGGGGCCACGTGACATGAGGCGCAATCGGCCCCAGCGTGAGAGGACGTAGCTGTAGCGTCAATAAGCCCGCTGTCGTGGCACGAATCGCAGCCTGAGAGCGCCGATGCGTTATACACGCCGAGGAGCAGAACCATGGCGACCGGAAGCACGACCAGAAGCCAAATCTGCCGCCTGCGTGTGCGCGAAGTCATGCCTATGTGTACGGCGTTTCGCTGCAAGATCGATCCTTCTGAAGACACATAGTGGACGGCGTGAACATGCCACGATAGAGAATAGCATCCGTTGTGCCAGATGAGGCGGAATCAGCCGTACGTAAGCAGCTCGGTATGAGGATATCTTAACAGAGCAAAGGAAGGAGCCGACCCCCTTTCGGGAGCCGGCTCCTGCAGCGTCTCTAGGGTCGAAACCCCGATCAGCAGTATCGCTTCACTACTAGTGAGTGGCGCCGATACCCTCAGTCGTGGTGCGGTGGCACTTGAGGCAGGCACCGTCCATCGACTTCATGTTGCTGTTGGTCATCGGGATAAGAGCGTCGGTGGTGTCACCGGCGATGCTCATCCACA
>JAHIQC010000145.1 GCA_018902765.1 Actinomycetota bacterium
CGACAGGGATAACCCTGGCCGATGACGGCTGCGACCTTGAGGAGGTCGAACTCGACCTTGTTCGTCAGGCGCTCGATCGCGCAGGGGGAAGTACACCCAAGGCCGCGAAACTCCTTGGGCTGACCACCAAGACGCTTGAGAGCAGGATGAGCCGTCTGGGCCTGTGAGTCTCGGCCCGCTTGGCATGCGCCTTGCATCCGCGCAAGAGGACAACGGGTGCAAGGGATCACCGCCGTGACGCGTGCAGTACTTACAAGAACATTGCTAGCTTTGGCCGGCCTAGCCGCTGGGGGCGTCGCGATACTCGCGATTATCTCCTTGGTGAACGACTCCGAGGGCCTTGCGTGCTGCACGGCTTCCGCTCCTCTGGGATGGGTTGTCCCGCTTGTTGCCGCTGGGGTCATTGCGGCGGTGGGAATCTCACTGCTTTCGTCGGGTGCCGATTCTCGTGGGGGGACCGAGTTCGCGGCCATTCCTGAGATCCTGTGCGAATCGTGCGGAAGCCCCATGGCAAGAGAGTGGCGCCTCTGCCCCAACTGTGGCCGAGTGTTTGAGGGTCCGGGCACAGGGACAGATGAGTCGCCGAGGAGCGAAAAGCCCACGGTGTGACGTTGCCGCGTGTGACTCCGTTCGACTACTCATGGTATCGTTCATCTCATAACTAACTTGTCGCGCACAGACGCAGTAACGAAAGGCTAGATCATGGCAGACGTCAAAGAAATCAGGGTCAATACGACCGGTTTGCATTGCAGATCTTGCTCGATGATGGTTGATATGACGCTCGGGGAGCTTTCAGGTGTCGAGGAGTCGCAGACCGATCACGCCACTGGTGTGACCGACGTCAGGTTCGATGCCGAGGTCTTGGGCGCTGATGAGATCATAGCGGCCATCCGCGAAGCCGGATACGACGCGGAGTTGTCCGAGTAACCCAGCCGTGGAGGACGCATGACCGAACTGCAAGCATATTCTGTGTCGAGCCGGACCAAGCTCGTGGTGCTCGGCGTCATCGTTGCCCTGGCATTCTTCGCGGCCTATGGTTTCGCGTCCACCCGCGGCGCAGACCCGGCCGCCTCCGTTACGGGTGTCGCTGGTTCGAGTGAAGCGTGCTCAGGATCCTCAGGTTGCGATTCAGGGGGACAGCCGATACCAGCAACGGACGACCCGTCGCAAGCGTGTGGCGGATGCGACTCAAGTGCTCCGGCCGAAAAGCCCTCCGCGGCTGCCGTAGTGGCCGATGGCGTGCAGCGCATCGACGTAGATGTCTCGGCGGGCTACTACGATCCGACGGTTATCCAACTTGCGGCCGGCGTTCCTGCTGTGATCACATTCAGTCAAGGAAGCGGATGCCTCGCTGAAGTGCAATTCCCGGACTTTGGGATTCAGAAGGATCTGACCCATGGTGGCGCGGTAATCGAGTTGCCTGCTTTGGAATCCGGGGAATACGGATTCAACTGCGGCATGGAAATGGTATTTGGAACGTTGCTCGTTCAGTAGCTTTCAAGCTGCATGTTCCTGAGCGGACCCGAGGACTAGGAGAGCGCTGATGCAGGGAAGTGTGGGCATACTCGCGGCTTTCGCTGCGGGCATAGTCTCGTTTCTCTCCCCGTGCGTACTGCCGCTCATTCCCGGCTACCTCTCCTTCATCACCGGCTACACTTCGGCCGAGCTTTCTGACCGCAGCGCTTCTCGACGCGCGGTGCTCGTCCCCAGCCTGCTCTTCGTTGCCGGATTCTCTATCGTCTTCGTTGCGCTCGGAGCGTCCGCTTCGGTTCTGGGCTCCGTACTGCTTCAGTACCGCGGCATTCTCGTCAAGGCTGCTGGTTTTTTGGTGTTCGCGCTCGGCTTCTTCATGCTCGGAATCATCAAGGTCCCTTGGATGTACGGCGAGGCCCGTTTCGATATGGGCAAGGCAAAGGGCTTTGGGGGTGCCGCAGCGCTAGTCGTCGGCATGGCATTCGCATTTGGCTGGACTCCGTGCGTAGGCCCGATTCTTGGCTCGATACTTGCGCTCGCCGGCTCCACCGGGAGCGTGGCGGATGGCGTCATCTTGCTGCTCGCGTACTCCGCAGGCCTCGGCGTTCCATTCGTGGCAACAGCACTGCTCTTCGGGCAACTCAAGGGCGCACTTACGTGGCTGAATCGGCATGCCCTGTTCATGAATCGCGTCGCTGGCGTGCTGCTTATGGCCGTGGGAATCCTGATAGTGACAGGTCAGTTGTCGCGACTTGCGGGCTGGCTGACCTTGGTTCTGCCCGGCATTAGGATCTGACCTGCCGGCCCTTGTGGCCGCACGCCGTGTACTGCCGTAGGATAGAACTGTCGCCACTCGGCGGACAGGGGGCGTATTGGCGCGGCTGCTGCGGCGGGATTCTCTCGCCGATAACATCATGGTCCTTGGTCTGACGCTAGTCCTTCTGGCGATCACCATCGTCGGTTCGACGGCACTCATCGGCGTGTACTCGCTTGCCAACGAGTCCGCTGACGCCCGACAAGTGGCGTATCTTCAGGCCACAAGCGCTCAGGTCAGCGCGAGATTGGACGCTTCAGCCCAAATCATCGACAAGGCAGAGAGCATTCTCGCCGATTCATCTGACAAGGGTATCAACCGAGTGGCACTCGCCGAGCAGTACGACTCTGGGATCGAGTACATCGATCGGCTGCTGGTGGTTCGTCCCGATGGAACGCTGGTGAGCGCCTACCCGGCGTTTGCAGCTCCGATGACCGTCGGGGATGAGGTGTACTTTCAAGGCGCCGCCAGTGAGACGACCACATTCAGGTATTTGCGCTCGGATGGCTATCTGTGGGTGCGGCGCGCGGTGGATGGGTCCGATGGGCCGCTGGTGATTCTAGCTAGAGTGCGGACATCGTTCTTGAAAGTCCTTCTCGACGGGTTTGCGTCACCCTCGATCGGCCGGATGCTTTATGCGGCTGACAGCGACAACACCGCAATCGAGAGCGGTGTCGCGGAGGTGGCACTCGATCTGAGCACCGCACAGTACGCTCCTTTGGACTCAGACCCGTCTTCCGGGCACGTGGATGTCCTGACTGAACAG
>JAHIQC010000146.1 GCA_018902765.1 Actinomycetota bacterium
GCCCGTCGTGGACTACATCTATGGTCTCGGCGGTAGCGACGTGAGGCTTGAACTCATCGAGCGGGTCTACTCCGACCTGGCTGACATAGCGTCAGGCTTGATGGCCCCATTCGGTATGACCTACCTCGGAACCCGATAGGAGGGGACGCAGATGGCATCACTCAAGGAGCTCACACACAATCCGGACCGCCTCTCCGGTGGTCACCGCTTGTGCGCCGGCTGCGGCGCCTCCATCGCCGTACGTCAGATACTGCTCGCCGCAGGCGAAAGCCCGCTCGTTGCAGGCTGTGCGACCGGGTGCCTGGAAGTGTCGACGACGATCTATCCGTATTCGTCTTGGCGCGTTCCGTTCATCCACAACGCGTTCGAGAACTCCGCTGCCACGATCTCAGGCGTTGAAGCCGCATTCAAGGGCATGCAGCGTGCCGGCAAGATACCGGCTGACAAGAAGGTCAAGTTCGTGGCGTTTGGCGGCGACGGCGGCACCTACGATATCGGGCTGCAGTCGCTTTCGGGCGCCATGGAGCGTGGCCACGACATGGTCTATGTCTGCTACGACAACGGCGCGTACATGAACACCGGCATCCAGCGTTCCTCGGCAACTCCTTTGGGCGCATGGGCAACGACTTCTGAGGTCGGCAAGGCTCAGCAGGGCAAGATCCAGCGGCGCAAGGACCTCACCTCGATAATCGCGGATCACAATATCCCCTATGCTGCTCAGGCCTCCGTCAGTCATTGGCGGGATCTCACCTCAAAGGCGGAGAAGGCTTTCGCTGTCGATGGGCCTGCGTTCCTGAACGTACTCGCACCTTGCCCTCGTGGCTGGCGCACACTTCCGAACAAGTCGATCGAGCACGCTAAGGCGGCTGTGCAGACGGGGTTCTGGCCTCTGTTCGAGGTTGAAGACGGCGTCTGGCGTCAGACCGTCAAGGTTCCGACGCGCAAGCCGATAGAGGAGTTCATTCGCCCTCAGGGTCGCTTCAAGTACCTCTTCGCTCCGGGCAACGAGGCTCTACTGGAGTCGATTCAGGTCGAAGTCGATCGATACTGGGACTACATCATGGATCGCTGCGCGACCAAGTAGCGAACCGCGGAATCAACCTTCTCGACCAACTCGCAGGCCCCTGACCCATAAAGGTCGGGGGCCTGCACTTTCTCCCGGGCCCTCACCTGATGCTAGAATCGGTATCGTCCGCCACAGTGCAAGCTCTCTCAACGGAGGCAAGTCACTTGCCCGTCACTCCCAACGCCCGGAGCTCCCGATGCTGACGAGGATATTCGGTCGGCATCTCTACAGCCAAATCGTGGTCCCCCTCGTGCTTGCGTCGGTCGTCGTCGGGCTGCTCGCGACTGGTGTGGCGCTCTTCTTTCTGCGGACTTTGACCGACGGCTGGGTCGCTGAAGTGGCGGCGGGCTCGGTCCAGCACCTCGAGTCCAGGTTCGATTCCCGTGCGTTGAACATGGTGCGCGTTGCCGCGCTGGCGGCGGACGACCAAAGCTTGCGCGAGGCGATGGCATCCAACGATACATCCGGCACGCAGGCCATAATCTCCAAGAACAACGCCAGCCTCGATTTCGATGCGATGCTCGTCGTAGGTCCTGACGACCGCATACTCGCGGCGGTCGGCGAGATGCGGATCGCCTCTGGCGCGGAGTTGCTTCGAGATGTTCGCTCTAGCGATGGGAGCATCCCCAAACCACTCGCGACCTTCCTCGATATCGACGGTGCCATGACCATGACCGCCGTTCAGCCGATCGTCTTGGGCACCCGATCGTATGGGTTGGTGGTCGTTCAGCGCGTGAACAACACCTTCCTGGAGGGGCTCGCCGGGGGGACAGGGGAGGCCTTCGCCTTCTACGACCCAAGAGCGCGCCGAATCGCTCACACGGTCGCTGGAGGTGCGCTTCCGTCTCGAAGTCTGGCCGCACTGGACGAGGCGCTCAGAGTGTCCAGTCCTGCGGTCGATGTCGCCATCCGTGATGCCGAAGCTGGGCTTGGACGCTCGAAGCTCGTCGTCGGCAGCGACAATTACCAAGTCCGCGCTCACAGGTTCCGTCTTGACATGGACCCCCTTGGCACGCACTACGCATATCTGGTGGCGGTGGTCAGTCGACAGGTGAGCGATGAGGCCAAGAGCACGACCACGAATCTCATCACGATGTGGTCGGTGATAGCCGTGCTATCGCTTGCCGGTCTTGGGGGTTGGGTCGCGCGTCGCGTCTCTGATCCCTTGGTCGCGCTGACCGGTGGGGCCCGTCGCATCCGCGATGGGGATTTCTCAACCAAGATCAGGGTCAGCGGTGCCAATGAGATATCGGACCTGGCAGACAGCTTCAATCAGATGACGGACTCGCTGCATGACAGAAGCGAGTCGCTCACCAAGAAGGTCCTTGAGCTCGCCACGTTGTACGAGATGAGCCGAGCCTTGGGCTCGACCCTTGAGATGGAGACGCTTCTCGAATCGGTTCTGGACTCGGCGCTACGTATATTCAGCGTCGACTCGGGATACGTGACCTTGCGTGACCGC
>JAHIQC010000147.1 GCA_018902765.1 Actinomycetota bacterium
CCGCATGCAGGCCGCGGAGGCTGGACCTGGTACACGGGCTCTGCATCATGGTTCTATCGCGTCGCGGTACGCGACCTTCTGGGCCTGTGGGTCGTCGTGGTGGACGGAGCCCGATTCCTGAAGATAGACCCGTGCATCCCGAAGTCCTGGAAGGGCTATGACCTTGTGTATCGAAATGCGGGCTGTACCTATCGCATCGGGATCGAGAACCCACGAGGCGTGAACCGGGGAGTAGCGTACGTCGAGTTGGATGGCGTGAAGCTCGACTCGGCTCTCGTCCCGCTCAGTGATGAGGCCGGGGATCACGATGTTCGGGTCGTGCTCCTGGGGGGCTGAAGAGCGCACTCTCGCGTCTACTCGAGAACCGCTTCGAACTCGGCCGCCGGAGTCACGATGTCGAGCGCAAGCGAAGCGCCCACAGCAAAGGCAACATGGGCCAGCATCCAGCCATAGTCAACGAATGACCCGGCGACGTAGCTGTTCGAAGCCGCCAGCCATGAGAAGGTTGTGTCGCTGACCGCAAGAGCCGTTGCGCCCACAACCACGAACCACCACGGCCACCCCAAGCGGCCCGCCTCCAGTTTCGCCGCGACGAGCAACAAGAAAATGCCAGGGACCATGAGTAGGGCGACATCAGCGACCGGATAAAAGACGCTCGCGACAAGTTCAGGTGTCGAGAGTTGCGAGTCCGACAGCAGATAGGGCTCGAGAAGCCCAACGTAAAGCAGAGCGACCATCACCACGCCCGCAGTTCCCGCGATTCCCGCCGCGGGTCTGATGTCGAGCAGGCTCCTATAGGACCCCGCCGCCATCAATAGGGCGGCGCATATCAACACGTACTCAGCAACGTAGAACAGGTCGGGCATGCCCGGATATGGGACGTCGACTTCGAGAGCGAGCTCCATGAAGGACCATGTCGCGTCGCCCAGCGCGAACGCCGTCATGCCCACGCCGATCATCGTCCACTGACTGCGCAGCCCGGATCCATGCTCGAAGCGGCGAGCGACCAAGATCACGACCGCAGCGGCAACAGCTACCACCACGAATTCCCCAAGGTCCGAGACGGCGGCTACGCCGTTGACCCCGCCGGCCTTGATCATGATCATCGTTCTAACCACTGCCGTTGATCCGAGTCCCAATAGCCCGATGCTCATTGTTCGCATCGACGGCACTCCGGAGTTCAGGCTCACGAGGCGGCCTCTTGCCGCACGTCTGCGAGGATCGCATCGATCATCTGAGCTGGGACGACCGGCCCCAACAGCTGGCGGATACTGGACTCAAGAAATCCTAAGTCGTCGCAGGTCAGCTGGGCCGTCGTCTTGCCAGCCGACAGGGCCGTCGCTCGGACGCAAGCGGCGGCGCCTTGATTCCCCACTATGGGCACAAGGACTCGATTCGTCAGTTCAACCAGCTCGGCCACGGCTCTCCCCCTATGGCCAGCAACTCCCCCCGGTACATGATGACACGGAGCGGGAATCCGCGCGACGGTTCGGGCATGGCAAGGCCGATCCGGAGGGCGCGCGGTTGAATGACAAAGTTAGTGCAAGAATTCGGCGGTCCTGATCTTTTGCCACACTCAGCGCAAGAAGTCCCTGCTCAAGGCGCGATTGTCGTTGCCCGTTCGAGTTGATTCGAGCTGCCGACGACGCCCTTCGGAGCTCTCCGGCCGCATTCGGCACGTGACCGAACAAGCCCTCGTCACCGCCTCTGCCACAGTAAGTGCAAGGATCCAAGGGCCGCGCTGTGTTCTTTTACAATCCGCCTCGCCGACGCGGGTCTTGAGGTAGTGTCTAGTTGCGGTGTTCTCCGCCAGTGAGGACGCTGGGCCGGAGCATTACGTTGTCAGGCGTGAGGTGCTCCAGGCCCAGCCCCTCCGGGAGCTCTGCGGGCAATACGTGACGGGCCAGATCGAACGGCGATGCCCCGCCAAGCGATGGGCGCGGCATCGAGTTCACGTGGCTTGCGATGATCGCGGCGTCGCGCCTGGTCAGGCCGTCGATAGAGGCGCCCTTGGGGACGATGCGCCGAAGCAGGCGGTGACAGTTCTCGATCGAGCCCTTCTGATCGGCCCGTCCCGCGTCGCAGTAGTAGACGCGTGTGCGTCCACCACGCTCGATCCGGTCAGGGTTTTGGAACTCGTGTCCGCGATCCGTGAGAACGAGCGGGAAGGTGGAGGGGAATCCGTCTTTCAGAAGAGCCTCGAGTGAGTCGAAGACCTCCTCCACGCATGCCTGTGTGTGCTCGTCGAGCAAGAAGACGAACAGGAACGACGTGCGCTTGTGAAGCATCGTGAGAAACACCTTCGTGTCCGTGCGCACGCCCTCCACGCAGTCGATTTCGACGGCCGAGAGCCGCTCGTCTTCGGGAAGGGCGCAGAAATCCGTATAGGCGTGTCCCTCCGGGACACAGAAGCGCGCTTGCGGCCGCTTGCCCCTGCGCGGCCGGTAGCGGCACTTGGCCACAAGGTCGAGGTTCTTCATGCCGCCGAACCCTGCGTCCACGTAGCGGTAGAACGTTCGCTCGGAGCAGGGGAAATCGCCCCTGTGTGTCGCCCAGACGTGCGCGATCGACTGGCCACGCTCGCAGATCAGGGGCCTGGCCGTCTCGATCATGGCCTCGAAGGACTCCGAGGTCGTGTCGATGCCGACTCGTGAATCCCTCAGGCGTGAGTCGGCATGAGCTTGCGCGAGCTTGGCGTCGTAGCGATAGCGGTGCAGCCGGCAGCCGCTGATCGAGACGCACCCGTCGCACACGAAGGGGGCGGCCGCGGTGCGCTTGCACACGTCGGCTGTGAACTGCGGGCAGATGTTGGTGCAGCGCATCTTCATGCAGCTCGCGCAACGCCGCGTCGAGCACATCCGGCAAAGCGACTTGATCTTGCAGGTCCGGTAATGGACACACAGGCGCACGATGGCGGTCGGCGTTGAGCGGTACCCGTCGTCTCGGCGGTTGCGCACGATCTCGCGCGTGATGCTCGAGACGCTTCGTGACAGGCTTCTCGCGATCGAACTCACGGACTGGCTCAAGCCAAGCATCCGCTGGATCTCACAGCGGTCGTCGTAGGTCAGGTGGCGGTAGCCACCGGGGATCTCCGGCATGGTGGTTCTCCTCTCGGTCGCAAGCCCGCCGGAGACGAGGCGAACGGATACGAAGAGAGGATAGGCCAAGGGGGTCGGATCGAAGGTGCCGAGAACCCTGTCAGACTAAGCGCAAGGGGTTTTGCACTAACTTTGGCAATTCAGGCCGGAGGGCGCGCTTATGCCCCTAGCTGGTCTTTTCGCACGATGGCACGTATACTGCACAAGCTCGACTGTATATCTAAGACTCGGTTGTACCTCTGACTCCCCTCGTGTGAGCCTCACGTCGACTGCGTCTGCCCGCAGTGCGACCCCGATGTGGCGCACACGAAAGGAGTCTTTTTTGAGTTTCGACAAATTGGGTCTAGACGACCGCCTTCTGGCGGCCGCTACTTCTATGGGCTACACCCAGCCCACCCCCATCCAGCGTGACGCTATCCCTATTGTCCTTGAGGGCCGCGACGTCGTCGGTTGCGCGCAGACGGGCACCGGCAAAACCGCTGCGTTCGTTCTGCCGTTGCTGCAGCGCATCTCTCCCAAGCCCGGCGGCATCAAAGCTCTCATCGTCACACCGACGCGCGAACTCGCCGTTCAGATCGACGAGGTTGTGCGCTCGGCTGCCAAGGTGACCCGCCATCGTTCCGCCGTTGTATACGGTGGAGTCGGCTACGAGCCTCAGAAGCGCGCCATGCGGCGCGGCGTCGATGTGCTCGTTGCAACCCCAGGTCGCCTACTCGACCTCTCCAACCGCGGAGATGTCGATCTTTCCCGCGTGAAGATCCTCGTTCTTGACGAGGCAGACCGCATGCTCGACATGGGCTTTGCGCCTGACGTCAAGCGCATCATGGCGCTGCTTCCCGAGAGGCGTCAGAATCTCCTGTTCTCGGCCACCATGCCCAAGGAGATCCTCAGGCTCATCGACTCGACGCTGAACAACCCGGCGCATGTGTCCGTCGCGCCTGTTACAACGCCCATCAAGGCCATCGCGCAGTCCATCTACCCCGTTGGTGGTCAGCAGAAGGCCGATTTGCTCACCAAACTGATCACCGATCATGCGCTCGAGCGCGTACTGGTATTCACACGCACGAAGCATC
>JAHIQC010000148.1 GCA_018902765.1 Actinomycetota bacterium
CACGCGGAGCCCAGAATCCAAGATGCGAGCACGTCGCCGAAGTAGTGCACGCCCAGATACACGCGCGAGAAAGCGATGAGCCCGGCCAAGGCGGCGCACCCAACGAGCGTCCACATGCGGGTCGAGACCCGCTTTGCCTCGAGCGCCACCACAAAGAACACGATGCCGAAGAACAAGAAGCTGGCCAGTGCATGCCCCGATGGAAGGCTGTATGCATCCGGCAACGGGATCCGAGCATACTCAAGTCCCGGCCTAGCGCGTTCGATAAGGGCGCGAAAAGCTGTCCCGAGAACTGCCCCCATCGAGACGGTGAACGCCACTAGTAGAGCCTCGCCTCGGCGGCGCTTCAAGAACAAGGCGCCCGAGAACACAAGCGTCGCGATTGCCACGGTCCAAAAATCACCCAGATGCGTTACGGCGATGAAGAACGTGTCGAGACGCGGCGTGGACAAATCCCGAATGGAGGACGACAGGGATTCGTCGAAGGCGACAAAAGGATGGTAGAGCAAAACGGCCGCGACGAGTGCCGCGAACGCGAGCGACGCGAGCACGAACAGGAACACAAGCAGGCCCGGCCTTGGGTCCCGGCGCCACAGAGTGGCGGAGTATCGTGTCACGAGCCCCTCCTCTACGAACCAGCCGCTTCGACCAGCCTAGCCGCAATCTGCTTCTTGCGCGAGAGCACGCCATCGAGCCACACCGGCCCTTTGGCCACTGAAACGCCCAAACCGCGCTCGACGATACGCGTTTTGCCCACAGCCAGCACCCAGCTTCCCTCGCTGACCACGTCGGTCACCATGAGCAAGACGACATCATAGCGCCGCGCCTCCAACAAAGACTCCATCACGCGCATGAGCTCCTCGGCATGTTCCAGCACTTCGTCTGCGTTCACCGTCTCGATCTGTCCGATCGCGGTGAAGGTGTCCGAGACTCGATACTCCTTGAGGTCGGCTTTGACCGCGCGTTCGGCCGAAAACACCGTGGAGGCGGAGCGGGCGCGGAACATCTCAAGGCCAAACTCGAGAGGCTCGACTTTCACGATACCAGCGAGCCAGAGCGCGACTTCTCGGTCCGAGTCGGTCGTCGTGGGTGATTTGAGCAGCACGGTGTCGGTGAGAAGTGCGGACAGTAGCACGCCGGCTATAGCCTGCGGAGGCGCGACATCCAACTCGCGAAAACGCAGTGCGACGATCGTGGCCGTCGAGCCCACGGGCAGATTCAGGAACAGGATGGGTCCGGTGGTCTGCACATCCCCCACGCGATGGTGATCGACGATCTCGACCACGGCGGCATCCTCGATACCCGTGGCGCTTTGCGCGATCTCGTTGTGATCCATGAGAATGACGCGGCGCTTGATGCCTCGTGCGATGTTCGTGCGGGTGAGAATGCCTATGAGTCGCTGCTGTGAGTCGACAACGACGGCTTCGCGGTGCGGACTGGAGAAGAGGTCCTCGCTGGCCTCGGAGAGAAGCATGTCGGGCTCCACGTACAGTATGTTTGAGTCCATGAGGTCGGCTACGCGATGCGCCAGGTTGACGAGACGCGCGGCTGCGAACGTGTCGTGGAACGTGCTGATCACTGCCGCGCCGTGAGCGCGAGCTGCCTCAAGGACCTCAGGCCCCGGGCGCGTTCCGCCGGTGACCACGAGGCATGACACACCCGCATCGATGGCCATTGGCTGGGTGCGAAGGCGGTCGCCGACGATCATGACATCGCCTGGACGGATGTAGCCGAGCATGGTGGCCGGCTCCATGGCGCCGATGAGAACCTTCCCTCGTATCTCGAGGTCCGGATCCCCCTCAACGAGATCCCCATCGACCGCGCGCGCGAAAGCCTCGACCGTGGTGGGCATGTTCTCGAAACCGCGCAATTCGAGGTCACCCAGATATCGCTCGGCAAGTATGTTCTGGTTGATGAGACCCTTGACGACGCCGTTGTCGACAACGGGCAGCGCGCGAATCCCACGCTCCCTCATGACGCGCCCTGCATCGAGCATAGTCACGTCGCTAGCCACGAACGCGACGTCCTCTGTCATGACGTCGCGTACACGCGTGTGCACGTGCGTGACCTCCTCGGGAATCTGAAGGCCAAAGCGCGCGAACACCCACTCCGTCTCGGGCGGAACCGGCCCGAGACGCGCCGGCACATACACGTTGTCCGAGTCAGTCAGGTTCTTGAGATGCGCGTATGCGACCGCCGAACACACGGAGTCGTTATCGGGATTCTTGTGTCCAAAGACCAGGATGGGTCCCATGAGTTCTTGGCTACCTCCATCGCAGCGGGAAGGCCCGCGTTCGACGCACAGTGTAGCCGCTCACAGGCCAAGGCTCCACCCTTTCGCGGGTAAGCGGCCGGCGGGCGTGCTCAGTCCAAGGACAGGCGAGATCGTTTGAACCGGCGCATAGCAATCCCCACGAACACCGCGTCGAGCACGAGCAGGACCAAAGCACTGACCGCCGCGACGGCGCGTCCGTCAAGCATCGACGCCCACTCCCACAGCGCCTGCTGTTGTGCCTCCGAAAGTGCGCGAGCTCCGAGAGCGATGATCAGGCCGGGAATCCACAGGATTGCGAGGATACCCAGCGAGAGCGCCTGCCCCGCCTGGCGCACGGTCTTGGCCTTGAGCGAGATCATCACACCGATCGCAGCGATCAGTAGCGTAACGAGCAGCCCGATGACGAGCACACCCACCGTCACGGAGGTCGAGAACAGCAGCAAACGCCCTTCGCGCACCCCCCACACCGCGTTCACGGTCAGAAGACTCATGAGCATGACTGAAAGCAGCATCCCGTAGCCGTAAGAAACTGCGGCCGCGATCTTGCCGAAAAGGATCGTGCGGTCCGAAAGTGCGGTGGTGAGCAGCGTCTCGAGCGTGTGGCGCTCTCGCTCGCCTGCGAACGAGTCAGCAACCAGCGCGCTGACCAGAAACAGCGGAAGCCAGGTCCATGAGAACAAGAGCCACCAGCTGTCCACCCATGCCGCCCCGGCCTGCAGCGGCAAAACGACGCCGAACACGAGGAGGATCAGCGCGAGGTTCAGGATGGTCGCCCGCGAACTTCCCGCGCGCAGCACGACCTCACGAACCTCCTTGTTCACGATGAGCCAGATGTCACCGAGCATCCGGGTCCTCCTGGGCGATCTCTAGTCCGGCCTCATCGGCACCTTCCAGCAATGCGAGGAAGGCCTCTTCGAGCGACTCGGACCCGCGACGGACCTCCTCGATATCGACCCCGCGATCCACGAGCAGGCGCACGATATCAGGGATGCGCGCGGCTTGTGTGAGGTCGGCGCGCAGTCGCCCCTTGTCGAGCACGGCGCTTTGGACGTGAGACAAAGCATCGATCTCGGCCACGAGTTCGTTGGAGATTCCCGCCCCCACGACCTCAAGGCGCCTTTTGCCCACACGGCCGCGGACCTCGTCGGGATGCCCGAAGGCGATGAGCCTCCCGCGTCGGATGACTCCCACCAGATCGCACAGACGCTCCGCCTCGGCGAGGTGGTGCGTGTTGATGAACACGGTGACGCCGTCCTCGCGCACGAGCTTCTCGAGGTCGTCGCGCAACTCAGCGGCGGCGATCGGATCGAGTCCGGCCGTCGGCTCGTCCAGGAACAACATCCGAGGGCGGTGGATAAGCGCTCGCGCCACGGCGAGTCGCTGCTTCATTCCGCGACTCCAGGTGCCAACAAGCTCTCCTCGGCGTTCGTAGAGGTCCAGCGGACCTAGGAGTTCTCGCACACGCGGGGCGATATCGGCCGAGCGCATGCCCGCCGCCCTGCCGAAGAACAGCAGGTTCTCCTCGGCGGTGAGGCGTTCGTAGAGGCCCGCCTGCTCCATGAGCGCGCCACTGGCGGCTCGCACGGCGTCCGCTTCATTCACGATGTCGTGACCAAGCACCGTCGCAGATCCGGCGGATGGTTCGACCAGTCCGAGCAGGATTCGGACGGTGGTGGTCTTGCCTGAGCCGTTGGGGCCCAAAAAGCCAAAGACGATGCCTGCGGGCACCTCAAGAGCGAGATCGTCGACCGCCCGCACGCTGGGGAAATCGCGTGTCAGGCCGCTCGTTGATATCGCGATGCTCGTCATAGGCTTAGTTTCGGCGTTTCCAAGGCTCGACCTTACATCCGGCTCATCGCTCGTAGCGGCGTTGTCGGCTATCCGCTGATCTTGCGAATCGGAGCATACCCCGCAAGCAGGTTCTTGGTGCCCGCCGGCCCCTTGAATGCGATGGTGACCTTGTCGCCGGTCACTCCCGTGACGCGTCCGATGCCGAACGTCTTGTGCTCGACGGTGTCGCCCTTGGCGAACGTCTCGGCAGCCACAGGCTCGCGCTTCGCGGATGCGGCAGCCGGAGCGCCTGAGCCAAACACGCGGCCTTCGCCGCGATATGCACCAGATCCGGTGCCGAACGAAGCGCCGCGCGCGCCCTCGCCGCGACGTGCGAACCCGGTTCCCGTGACGCCTTGCGAACCGACACCTGAAAGCTTCACGTGCTCCTCGGGGATTTCCCCCAGAAAGCGGCTCGGTGGGTTGTACTGGGTCGCCCCGAACAAGGAGCGCGAGTGGGCATGCGTGAGATACAAACGCTCGCGAGCCCGCGTGATGGCCACGTAGGCGAGGCGACGCTCCTCCTCAAGGCCGGACTGCTCGAACATCGAGTTGGCGTGTGGGAACACGCTGTCCTCCATGCCCACCACGAACACGACGGGATACTCGAGGCCCTTGGCGGTGTGGACCGTCATGAGCGTGACGTTGCGATCACCCTCGGCCAGAGTGTCCAGATCGGTTCGTAGCGCCGCCCACTCCATGAACTGAGCGAGCCCC
>JAHIQC010000149.1 GCA_018902765.1 Actinomycetota bacterium
CGACATGCAATCGCTGAGGCTCGCCGCGAGCGCATCCACGTCTCCCGCGGGGAAGTACGTCCCGTCGGGACCGAGCACCTCGATGTTCTGGGGTATGTCACTTGCCAGCGGCGGTGTGCCGAAAGCGAGGGCTTCGAGCAGGACGATCGGATAGCCCTCGAGATCGGACGGCAGCACGAAGAGGGCCGCATTGCGAAACAGCGCCGCCAGGCGCTCCCCGTATGCGTAGCCGGGAAAGATGACTCCCTCTTTCTCCGACCGGCGAATCTCGGCCACAAACTCGTCGGAGAAGCTCGTGTCGCCAGCGATCACGAGCTTGAAGGGTCGACCGAGTCGCCGCCAGGCCTCGATGAGGTACTGCGGGCCCTTCTCCGGAACGATGCGTGCCGCGAACAGCACATAGGGCTCACCCGCAATCCCGAGTTCGTGAAGGATGCTCGTGTCCTGTGTTTGCGGCACTGCGACCCCGTTCGGGATGAACTGCACGTGGCGTCCGGCCCGCGCGTAGTCGTCCGCAAGAGTCTCCGACACCGAGATCGTGGCCTGCGGCACGTGAGTGGCGGTCCACTCACCCGCACGCAGCGCGTTGCGGGCAAGAAAACCCCACTTCTCGCGCTGCCAATCGCGACCGTGAACCGTTGCGACCACCCTATACCCCCGCAGGCGGGCTAACGGGGAGACAAGCGTTGGCCCGAGCGCATGGTAATGCACTATGTCGAAATGGTCGCCCCACGCGGCCATAGTGCTCAATCCACAGTGCACGATCGCATCGAGGTGTTTCGTTCCCACAGTAGGCAACGAGCGCAGCTCCACGCCCTTGTACTCAGTGAGCGCCCGGTCGGTATAGTTGGGCCGGGTGTAGACCACGACCTCGTGGCCCATCGCGACAAGCCGAGTCGACAGCTCATCCACGTGACGTTCAATACCACCCCACGTCGCGGGAATCCCTCGCTGGCCGATCATAGCGATTCTCACGACGCCCCCACCTGACGGTACACGTTCAGCAGCGACTCGATGTGCCGCTCAAGAGAGAAAGTGCGCTTCACTCGCTCGCGTGCCGCATGTCCGAGCCGCTCCACCAGCGCATCATCGGATTCCAGATTCCGCATCGCAACAGCAAGTGCTTCAACATCTCCGGGCGCCACGAGCAATCCATGGACACCGTCCTCGAACTGCTCAGGAATACCCCCGATAGCCGAGGCGATCACCGGCGTCCCCGCCGCCATAGCTTCGAGTACGACCATTGGCGCGTTCTCAACACAAACCGAAGGCACGATGAGCGCCCGAACCGAACGCATGAGCGCGGAAAGCTCCTCGCTAGCGAGCCTGCCGAGGAACCGGGTCTCGCCCCCCATTTGTGAGAGTCTGACAGCATCAGGGCCGTCACCGGCGATACTCAGAGTCGCGCCCGCCCGCGCGGCCGCCCCGATTGCCACGTCGACGCCCTTCTCGGGCGAGAGGCGGCCGGCAAAAAGGAACCCGGCGCGCTGGGCCGCGCCCGGCACGTCGCCTTGGGGCACAGGCACTGCGTTCGGAACAACAGTGACGCGTGCGGGGTCGAAGCCGCCATCGGTCAACACGCCTGCAAGGAAGGCGCTCGGGGCGACGAACCGGTCGACGCCCCGTTCGTATGCGCGACGAACGCGCTGGTAGCTGAGTTCAAGCCCGGCCAAGGCACTGCGAGAGACCGAATCCTGAACACAGCGGTACACCATCGCGGCACCGTAAAGACGCACGCCGCAACGTCTCGGGATGCAGGGAACCGTTCCGCCTCGCAACAGCGTGTTGCCGGGACACACGGCAAAGTAGTCGTGAGCCGTCAACACGGTCGGCACGCCGGTAGCGCGAGCAGCGAACAGCACGCTCGGCGACAGGTGGCGATGCACTCCGTGGAAGTGCGCGACGTCCGGCTGAAACTCCTCGATCACACGGCTGATCGCCGCAGCTGCCGCTGCGTTGTGGAACATGTCCCGCACAGCGGCCGGCCCCGCAGCTCCCGCAACACCGATCTCGTGGTACGGCGGAAACTGAGCCGCGAAACGATGCGGTAGGTTCTCTGGATGTGCCGTAGCGAACAGTTCGGCGTCGTGACCGAGTCCGCGCAGCGCATCGATCTCATCGAACATCACTCGCTCGAGTCCGCCGCGAACGAAACCGAACTTGTTTACGACCAGAATTTTCACTCAGCCACGTCCGCGGACCGCGGTCGCACGCTCCGAGCAGGAACGCCGACCGCGACCATCCCGGGCTCCACATCTCGCGTCACGACAGCTCCGGCTCCGATGACCGAACCGTCGCCAAGATGGACGCCATCGAGGATCCTGGCGCCGGCTCCGATCCAGCAGTCTCGTCCAACGTCCACGCCTAGGCGGGTCGATCCCTGATCGCGGATAGGCGCGCTCGGGTCGGCGAACACGTGATTCTCGGAGATGATGACCACATGTGGTCCGATAATGGTGTCCTCGCCGATGCGAACAGGTCCCTTGGCCCCGATGAAACATCCCTCACTCAAACCGGCCCGATCCTCAAGCACGCACCCCTCGGCGATCTGGCGCAAAACGCTCGTCACTTCGATGTGGACGCCGCGGCGCAGGGTCACGCCCCTGCCCATCACGATCCCGAGTCGGCCTGTGCAGTCCAGGCGGCAGTAATCCCCGATTGTCACGCCGGGCGACAGGCGTAGGTTGCCGGCGTCCGTGACGACCACTCCCCGTCCCACGAAGACGGGCGCAACGAACGTACGAGACCTCAGTGCGAGTATCAGGCCGCGAAACGCCATGACGGCGCGGCGCATCACGAAGCTCAACAGCGCGCTCGTGCTGATCGCAGGATCGATGTCGAACGTGTCATCACCCTTGAAGCGGCGCACGAAACGCACCAGAAGGCGGGGCCTAGCGGCCATCGTCGCCGTCCCCTCGCAGGCCCTTCACAGGCGGCAGATCACCCGTCAGCTTGGCCTTGGCTACCCACATCGCCGGGACGGCGATGTGCTTCTTCATCGCAGGAGATACCGACCCGATCATCCAGCACTCCTGAGAACAGCAACTCACCTTCTCGCGCACCTCGCGCGCCTGTTCGCTGTTCCAGATCTCGTCGAAGGACTGTGTCTTCAGGGAACCCATCGAGGCCTCCATGCCGTTGCAGGGCAGTATCCGGCCGAAGGGGTCCACAAAGAAGATGTCCGTACCCATGTCGCAGGGCAAGAGTCGCTCACCCCCGCGAACATAGTTCGCAAGACCCATGTTGAACCATGCACGGAACCAGTTCTTGGGTCGACGTGTCGCGAGCAGACGACGCGAGAGCTCTTCGAGGTTGCCGGCGATGCGCTCCGAGTCCTCGAAAGCGTTATCGAACTTATGGAAGTAGTACGTGTTGTGCATCGCAGCCGTCGCGAACTCCAGACCCATGGCATCGGCGAGCCCATAGAGCTCGAGCAGATCGTCGGCGTTGCGATCCGAAAGCGTGATGCCGAAGCCGATGTCATCGACCCCGAGGTTGCGCAACTCGAGAAGGGTGCGTATGCCGTGGTCGAAGCCGTCCTTGAGGCCCCGCAGCTCGTCGTTGGCTGCAGGCAAGCCCTCGATGCTGACCCGGAAGCCCAGGTCGGGAAATCGCTTCGCTAGTGCAACTACCCGGTCGGTGTAGTAGCCATTCGTCGAGACGACCACGCGGTCGGCTTTCGCGCGCACGACCTCCACTATCTCCGCGAGGTCCTCACGCAGAAACGGCTCGCCGCCCGTGATATTGGCAAACGAGAGCTTAGGCAACGAGACCAGGTCCGCGGCGGTGATCTCCTCGGCAGGTTCGCTCGGGAACTGCCACGTGTTGCACATGTGGCATCGGGCGTTGCAGCGGTATGTGACCGCGATCAGACCGTCCACATTTACCCTTTCAGACTGGCGGGGCGAACCCAGCCGGGGGGCCAGCACTCGAATGAGAATAACCGTAGACGCTTTGAGCCGCGAGACCGAGGACGGCCCAGATCATCACACTGGGCGGCTTGTAGATGAGTGGAGCGCTGGCGAGCATCCCAACAGCGAGAGCGACCGCGAACCACCAATACAGGGCCCCCGAGACTCCGGGGCTCATGCGACCAGCCAAGAGTAGCAGCCAGAACATCGCCAGGATGAAGGCTAGCCCAATCAGCCCGATTTGTACCGCGAACAGCACCCACCCGACGTCGCCGATGTACTTCGAGTGCTTCGGGTCGAGGCCGAAGCGAGCCACCCCGATAGCCCCTTCGCTGTCTTTGGCCACAGTGTGAAACGACCCGGGGCCCGCACCAAAGAGAGGGACCTCCGTGAGAACCTCCGGGGCGACGGCGGTGATGGCGTACCCGCGGTCTCGGGTTGCCTGATCCGCCCAGTAGCCGGGCTGCATCAGCTTTCCAAACCGATCACCAACGGGGAGGCGACCCGAGGCGACCGCAATGAGAAGCACCGCAATGAGCGCGAGAGCAACCTTGGGCACGTACGCGCCAGACTCTCTCCGAGCACTGCGCATCCAAACGTGGACTCCAAGCGCCACCGCCGCTGCCGCGAGAGCAAGCACGGCCTGTCGCGATTGGCTCAGGAGCACAGCGACTGTGGATGCCCCCACCACTGCCCAGGCACCCGATTTGATGACCCAACTCATGCAGCGAGCGCTCAGCAGGTCGACCACCATAATACCTATGCAGAACACTAGGGTGATAGCGTAAATGTTGTAGTGGCTCATCGTTCCCGCGACTATCCTGTCCTGCACGGTCGCAAGGGTATCGATCTGAGTCCCGACCAAC
>JAHIQC010000150.1 GCA_018902765.1 Actinomycetota bacterium
ATCCAGATCGGAGTGTCGTAGCGCCAAATGAAGGCTCCAACCGAACCGATCATGAACGCCACCAGTGCCACGAGCGCCGCCAAGGACGCGGGCGAACCGGACTGGTCGAACAGGCCCAGACGCTTGATGATCTCCAGGTCCTCGGCGGTCACGATTTCGCCCTCAACGACGATGTTCTCACCGGCCTGACGGGCCACTATGACCGCATCGATCTCGTCAGCGGCGGCTTTGCGAGCAGCCTCCGAAGCGATGTCATCCACCACAAGCGTGGGTCTCAGATCAGCCGCTACTACAGCGGCAATCACCGCTTGCTGCTCTGTGGGATACGGCATGCTCTTGATACTGGCGCCCAAAGTTGTGATAGCCTCCGCCAGATCGACCTCGGTCATCCGTCGGGACATGAGGGTGGTCGCAAGTTGCATGGCGCTTGTCTTGGTCGCTTCGAGCTGTTCACGACTCATCTTTGAAGCCGTCGAAATCACCGCAGACTCAAACTCGGGATACTCCGTTTCCAGACGCGCCGCGATACTGCCGGCGATGAGTTCAGGTGTGGTGGTCGCAAGGATGCTCGCATCCGAGCGGGCCTCGATCGTAAAGTCGAAGAACTTCGCTATCTGCTCCCGCGCCTGAGTAACGATCTCTTCGTCGTAGCGAACTACGGGCTCAACGGCACCCGCGGCCTCAGAGCGGAGATCCTCGGTAGCTTCCTCGTCGACGAACTGAACGCTGCGCGGCGCTCGCACGGTACGCGAGGCCGGCACTCCTTCGGGCAGATCGAGTGGAGGCGTCTGAACCACAAGGGGAAACGAGACGGCGACCACTACAAGAAGGCCCAGACCTATTCGCTGCACGAGAGAAGACGCCAACAGGCCCTTCTGAGGCAGGATTCGCTTGATGCTGTCAAACAGGCTAGCCATCGTCGCGCGTTGCGCGAGCCTCCTCGAATAGGCCGTACGCAGTCACGATGCGTTGAACGAGCTTGTGGCGCACCACATCGGACGCCACTAAGTCGACGAACTCAATATCCTTCACGCCGTGGAGGATCTCGCGGACCTGTTTGAGACCCGAGGCCCCCTTGGGTAGGTCGATTTGGGTGACATCGCCGGTGATGACCACCTTGCTCCCGAAGCCAAGGCGAGTAAGGAACATCTTCATCTGCTCCGGGCTCGTGTTCTGGGCCTCATCAAGGACGATGAAACTGTCGTTCAGCGTGCGCCCGCGCATGAACGCCAAGGGCGCCACCTCGATGACTCCGCGATCCATGAGTTGTTGGGACTTCTCAGGATCCATCATGTCGAACAGCGCATCGTACAGAGGGCGCAGATACGGGTCGACCTTCTCGAACAGCGTGCCTGGCAGATAGCCCAGTGACTCGCCTGCCTCGACAGCCGGACGGGTGAGGATTATGCGACCCACCGAGCGCTTCTTGAGCGCCTCGACCGCCATGGCCATCGCAAGGTAGGTCTTGCCGGTTCCGGCAGGGCCGATGCCGAATGTGACGGTGTTGCTGCGAATCGCATCGACATAGCGCTTCTGGCCGCCGGTCTTGGGCCTGATCGACTTGCCCTTGTGAGACAGGATGACGTCGGAGAACGCCGCAGTCGGCGAGCACTCGCCGTCGCGCAGCATTTCGACAGAACGCTCGATCGCGTCGCGGTTGAGCTCAACCCCGCGCTCAACAAGCGAGATCATCTCAGTGAACAGAGAACTGACCGCCTGGGTCTCAAGAGGCTCACCCATGATGGTTATCTGGTTGCCGCGAACGGCGATATCAGACTCGAACTGCTCTTCGATGATGCGAAGCAGGTCGTCGCCTTGTCCCAGTAGGTCGATCATGTTCAGCTCGGGCGGGACGACGAGCTTTATCTGAGTAGGCTCCAACGTGTGTCAGGCACCTTCTTGATCGGTTTGGATGGGTGCCCGAACAGGTCGGGCTCACCTCGATATTCTATCATGCAGGCGCGACATCACCCTTGTATGCCTCGCCTAGGAGTACCCCACCGTCGCGCCTAAGGACCTTCACTGACACGGTCTGTCCGGCGCTGGGTGCAGGTTGTGATCCCTGTAGCATCCGCACCTTCGCGTACTGCGCGGACGTCCCTTCGATCACTCCGTCGTCACGCTCCCTCTCCACGAGCACCTCAAGCGATGTGCCGATGAGACCCTCGAGCCACTCGGTGCGCAACTCCTCGGCAAGCTGGCGGACTCGCAGGGCATGTGCGGCCAGGACCTCGGGTGAGAGCTGATCGGGCATTTCAGCCGCGGGCGTTCCGGGACGGCGGGAGTACCGGAACACGTGGATCTTCGAGAATGCGACGCGGCCGCACACGTCCAGTGTCTCGGCCAGGTCAGTCTCGTCTTCACCGGGAAAGCCAACGAGCACGTCCGTGGTCACCGACAGGCCAGGCAAGGCGGTCTTCGCAGCTGCGATGCGGTCGAGGTACTCCACCGCCGTGTAGCGACGACCCATGGCCGACAGCACTTTGTCCGAGCCGGATTGAAGCGGGACGTGCAGATGCGGGCAGAAGCTCGGAAGTGCCGCGATCACGCCGAGGAGTTTGGCCGTGAGGTCCTGTGGCTCGATGCTTGAAAGCCGGAGGCGGTCGACACCGGTGTCTGCGAGCGCCTCGAGCAGCTCGGCCAGATCTGCGCCTGATTCCGGATCTCGATACCGGCCGACATTGATCCCCGTGACGACGATCTCCGATGTACCCGCCGCGACCAGCGAGAGCGCTTCTGTGAG
>JAHIQC010000151.1 GCA_018902765.1 Actinomycetota bacterium
AGGTCACTGATGACGCAGGTGAGTTGCTCTACAAGCCAGAGCAAGGCGCAACACAAGCGTTGCACGAACCAGTCGCTGTGCAAGAGGCCCTGATGCTGCACGACGTGGTTGAGACCGGTACCGCGCTCGAGGCACGGATCCCCGGAGTGTGGGCGGCCGGCAAAACAGGCACCACTCAGTCCTACCGCGATGCTTGGTTCATAGGCTATGCCGAGGACATCTCGACGTCGGTGTGGGTGGGCTATCGCGAGGGGCAGGTGGAGATGAGCAACGTGCACGGGATCAAGGTCACTGGCGGCAGCTACCCGGCTCGCATATGGAAGGCGTTCATGCAGCCTTCGGTTGCCCTGAGGCGCGCACCTGCCGGCGGCGCTTCTGCCCCGGCGACGCAGGCGCCTGCGGGGGATCTGCCTTCGGAAGTGCTCGTGAGTATCTGCCCGGATTCCATGCTCCGTGCGACCAAGCGCTGCCCAGCGCCCGTCGATATCTATCTGGATCCCACCCGGATTCCGACACAGACATGCAACAGACACTAGGGGGGCGAGTGGATCACTACCGCACACTACAGGTCTCTCGGCACGCTGAGTCCGAAGTCATCGACAAGGCGTACCGCGTACTGTCGCTCAAGAATCATCCGGACGTGACGGTGTCCAGCAAGCGCGATTCCGCGACCGTCCGCATGCAGCGCATCAATCGAGCGTATGCCGTGTTGAGCGATCCAGTGGCTCGCCGTCGTTACGATGCCACGCTTGGCCATGACTCTGGCCGATCGGCGTGGGACACGTTCATGCGCAAGGGGCTGATCGGAATGTTCCTTGAGAAAGCAAAACCGCCGAGCAGCTAGGGGCTCCTCGGCGGTGCTGCTTCACTCTTGAAGCGCGGACCATCTATTCAGCGAGCTTGTTTCCGACCGCGCGCAGGATGGCCGGGTACGAGACTGCTCCATCGTAAACGGGCATGCCGCCTATGACGGTGACAGGGTAGAGCAGCCCGCGATTCTCTATCTCTTCGATGATCTTGCTGTGGTTCGCTTGCACGTCAGCGTCTTGGACGTCGCGATACAAGATGTCAGCCGCATCGCCGAACCGCTGCGCCATTTCCTGACGGATGATGGCCGTGATCTCCTCCGGAGACCAAGAAGGGCCTCAACCGCCGCTGGAGCACGCGGTCTGAGAGGGGAGGTCGAACACCTCTACAGTGATCGTAGTGTTTTCCATCATGCTCCTTCTTTAGGACAGTTGTACGGCGCCGCCGGCGCACACGCGAACGCATACACCGCAGCCACGGCATAAATCTTCAATCAGTGTATATCCGTTCGCTCCCGGATAAGGACCACCTTCGAGGGGTTGTATCGCACCGGTCGGGCACACGCGCCGTGACGGACATCCGGGGGAACGGTCACACGTCGAGTTGTCGATCAGAATCTGCATCGTCACATCCTGTTCTCGAATCCTTACGCTTTCAGGCAGCAGTATACCCCATGGGGTATACGGATACAACCCTGAACTCTAGTTAACGAGGGGCGACATTGCTAGTATGGTGTCGGTTCCCCCTCGGATGGAGGCTGACGCGTGGCCATCATGAAGCTCACCAAGACGAACAAACGGCTGATGGCGTATATGCTCGCCGCCGGGGTGGTCGTCGGAGCGGCGTTCCCCGTCGTAGCGAGTTTCTTCGTAGATGCCAAGAGCACCACTCATTGGATCATCTTCTCGGTACTCGCTGTGGTCGCTGGTGTCGGAATGGGCATTACGTGCGCCATAGTCGCAGTAAAGACCGGAGAGGGCCTGTTTCGAGAGGTGCTCCAGGTCGCCAAGGCGAAGCATGGAATCGACGTGGACGTGGATGAGGGCTGCGATGACATGCAGATCCAAGTCATCGATCTGCTCGGGCGCCTGAGCCAGTTGCTCGACCACGCACGCTCGGTCAACAACGACATGCGGGCCCTGACATCCGAAGTGCTCGCAGCCACGGAGCAGCAGGCCTCGGGCGCGGCCGAACAAGCAGCCGCCGTCACGCAGACCTCGGCCACCGTCGAGGAGCTCGCCCAGACATCCAAGCAGATCGCTGATAACTCGGGAGCAGTGGTCGCGGTCGCAGAACGCACACTTGCCAGCGCCGAGGAGGGAATGCAGGCGGTCGCCGACACGACTGAAGGCATCGAGGAGATTCGCGCGAGCACCCAGCTGTCCTCGGATCGCATTCTTGCGCTTGGCGAGCGCAGCCAGGAGATCGGCCGAGTGCTGGTGATCATCGACGACATAGCGGAGCAGACCAAGATACTGGCGCTCAACGCCGCGATCGAAGCCGCCCGTGCGGGCGAAGCGGGCAAAGGTTTCGCGGTTGTGGCCGAGGAGATCCGCAAGTTGGCGGACTCGGTCACAGAGTCGACGCAGGAGATCGGCCGCGTCGTGCGCGAGATTCAAGCTTCGACGTCGCAGCTCATCATGTCGACCGAACGCTCGGCCAAGAAGGTCGATGAGGGCAAGATGCTCGCCTCGAGAACTGCGGATTCACTTGAGAAGATCGTGCACCAGGTCGAAGAGACGACCGATGCGGCCAAGCAGATATCCATAGCCACCCAGCAGCAGCGCACGGCTTCTGATCAGGTCGTGCTGTCCATGAAGGAAGTGGCTCATGTGAGTCAGCAGTCAGCGGAGACCACGCGTCAGATCTCCGCTGCCATCATGGATCTGAACCAGCTCGCTGACTCGCTTCTGGCCCGATGAGCGTCTCAGTCGCGGATCGGCTCGCCGAAGCGGGAATCGTGCTTCCGCCCGCGCCCCAGGCGCTCGGCGACTACGTCCCGGCGATAAGGTGCGGCGATTTCGTGTACACATCAGGGCAGTTGCCGATGGTAGATGGCCAGCTCGTGGCTTCGGGAATCGTTGGCGCGGATGTCGATTCGCAGAGTGCGGCGGATTGCGCGCGAGTGGCGGTTCTGAACGCTCTCGCTGCCGCCTCGGCCGTGTGCGAGTTGGACGACGTCATCGGCGTGGTCAAGTTGGTGGGCTACGTCGCATCCGCTGTGGAGTTCTCATCCCAGCCGGCGGTCCTCAACGCCGCCAGCGCGGTTCTCATCCAGGCATTCGGGGATGCCGGCAAGCACGCGCGCGAGGCCATCGGAGTATGCGTATTGCCGATGAACGCTCCCGTCGAGGTTTCGCTCGTTCTTTCGCTCTCGAAATTAACCATTCCCGAAGGATTCTGAGGTCCGGTGGCGAAAGATATCATCAGTTCATGTGGTTTGTTTATGGATATGCTGTTGAGTGGATGAGCGGGTTCTTATATCGTAGGCGGGGTTGGCGGCATTCGTGCCGCTATACGCGCGTGCGATTGCAGGTCCCCTGATGCAAGCAAGGAGAGATGTGTATGGCCAAGATCTCGCTGGCCGGATTTAAAGATCCGGTCCGTCGGCCGCGGTACATCATATGGACGGGCGTGGTTGTCCTGCTGCTGGCCGCGTTCGTAATAGTCGCGTTGGGGGTGACTTCCTCCTACTGGTTCTGCGCTAATGCCTGTCACGCAGTCCAGGACGATACCATCACGGCGTACGACAACTCGTCGCACTCGAAGATCTCATGTATGGCATGCCACATGCCGGTCAACGCAGACCCGATCACCTTTGTTCTGCACAAGGCCAAGGCACTAGGCGAATTGTATTTGACCGCACGCGGTCTGTATGAGATCCCGCTGAATGGTGAATCAGAGGTTGCTCTGGAGTTCGATCAGAAGAACTGCACGCAGTGCCATTCGGAGAATCGCGAGATAACAGCGAGCCCGGGCATCATCATCGACCACAAGGTGCATGACGAGAATGAAGTCACCTGTACCTTGTGCCACAACCGGGTTGCGCACAACGAAGAGGGGATCGAGTTCATCAATGTCGATCCCGCCAGCGATGAGCTGAACAAGGGCCACGTGAGCTTCATGTCCATGACTGCATGCTTCCGTTGTCACGGACTCGAGAAGGACGCCAAGGCACCCGGCGCATGCGCCAAGTGTCACCCGGCCGACTTCCAGCTGAAGCCCTCGAGTCACCTCGCCAAGGACTTCTATCCCGTCAAGCATGCCGAGATGGCAAAGGATGCTATGGCTGAGGTCAAGGCTGCAGCTGGCGAAGGTGCGGAAGGTGAAGCTCCGGCAGAGGAGTCCAAGGAGGGTACGGAGAGCTCGTCGCTAGGCGTCGAAGCGGCTGCCGCAAGTGGCGGTGCTGAGAATCCCTGGGCCGAAGAGATGCCCAAGGTCGAAGCGGTCAACTACTGCTCGACATGTCACCTCGACACGTTCTGCTCGAACTGCCACGGCATGGAGATGCCGCACCCGGCTTCCTTCAAAGAGCCCAAGAAGGCCGACGATCCCGCCGGTCACCCAGCGCTTTCCAAGACGAAGGCGGCCAAGTGCGATCTGTGTCACCAGACCAAGAAGACCAACTTCTTGTTCTGCAACAACTGCCACCACGGTAGTGCTTCCAAGTGGACATACGATCCCAAGGTCGCATGGGGTACTCAGCATGCCAAGGCGGTCTCCAAGAACGGTGTGACCGGCTGTCTTGAGAAGTGCCACCAGAAGAAGTTCTGCCTGGATTGCCATACAGCCAAGAAGCCCGTGCCGACGTCGCACAAGGCCGCGGACTGGATGCGCAAGCCCAAGGACGCTCTCGGCGGGCACGCTGACTCCTTCAAGGCTCAGCCTGACGCTTGTGCGATCTGCCACGGCGAGAACGCACCGAACAAGAACAAGTTCTGCTTCGACTGCCACAAGCTTGAGGTCCCGCATCCTCAGGACTTCAAGAAGTTCCACTCGAAGACCGGCAAGGCCCAGCCTGTTGTCTGTGCCAACTGCCACACCTTCAAGGAGCTTTGCAGCGACTGTCACCACAAGGGTGCGGTGGACGGTAAGCCGTGGATCAGTGTTCATGGCGGAATCGTCAATACCGGCGGTGCCACTTCGTGCTTCGAGAAGTGCCACAAACAGGACTACTGCGTGACGTGTCACACGAGTCGCAAGGTCGTTCCGGCTTCGCACAAGGCGAATGGCTGGACGCGTCGGGCTGCAATCGCGACCCCCGCGCTCCATCCTGCGGCGTTCAACAAGGCCGCAGATAGCTGTTCGTACTGTCACGGAGCAGGGACTGCCAAGGACAACAAGTTCTGCATGGGTTGTCACAAGCTCGAGATGCCGCACCCGACAGGCTACGGTCCTCCCAAGGATGCCAAGCCGGTCGCGGACAACGGTGGCGCTCACGCACAGGGTTTCAAGGACAACAAGCTCAATAGAGCTGTGTGCACGAACTGCCACGTCCAGGCTGCATGTGATAGCTGCCACCATCAGTACACCGCGGCAGAGCGTTGGGTCATCGCGCACCCGACCACAGTCAAGAAGTCAGGTGCTGACGGATGCTTCGATTGTCACAAGGAGACGTTCTGCTCCTACTGCCACGTCAGGCAGGCGGCGAAGATACTAGGTAACTAGTAGCGATTTTGCGCTTCGTCTCGAGGGCTCGGCCGCAATTCAAGCGGTCGGGCCCTCGGCTTTGAATTCGCCCTTTACCCTGCGGACTCAGACCGTGTATCATAGCGGCTCGTCGGGATGTGGCTCAGCTTGGTAGAGCGCTGCGTTCGGGACGCAGAGGTCGTGGGTTCGAATCCCGCCATCCCGACCATCTCGTAAGTGAAGCGGCAGGCCGGCGATAGCGGGCCTGCCGCTTTCTATTCCCCGGAGGTCCGGTGGACACATTTCTGCACTGGCTTGGCTACGGACTGTGCCATCAGTTGCCCGAGCGATCGTTTTTCGGCGCAGGAGTCTAGGTTCCGGTGTGTGCCCGGGATACGGGCATCTACGCGGGCTTCGTGATCGCCGCCGTCATCATCGCCGCGCTTGATCGCAAAGAGCGCCAAACGGAGCCGCCTGGGCTCATGAGAAGCCTTCTGCTCGCTGGTTTCGTGTTGGCGATGGTATTCGACGGAATCACCTCGTAT
>JAHIQC010000152.1 GCA_018902765.1 Actinomycetota bacterium
GCGCGAGGCCCCAGCCCACGAGAACGACCGCGCCCTCCAAGGACATGAGCCACGCGTGCTGTTCCCCTTCGAACAAGCCGTAGTAGCCGGCTGTGAAAACCATCCCTCCCGAGACCACGGTGAGCGTCGCGGTCAGCCAATACCACCGAGGCAACCGGGGCAGTGCAAGCGTTGAGCCAATGACGCCAACAAGTCCAGCCAATGCTAAGCAAGCGCGCACACCGTCACCAACCCTCTCGCGAGCTCCCCGAGACAATGCAGGCCCCCGCAAAGCCGACCGATGCGTTCGCAAGCCCAAGCGATGCTGTCACGGTCTTGGTTGTGGGACGCGCAAGATGCTGCGCCCGGCCAATGCCGGGTGCAGCATGCATGGCTCCAGCGGTCACGGTGTCCAGAGCGCCAAGTGTAATCGTTAGATCTCTTTCGGCAGTACTGATCATCCCACGTCGTCGCTGTTCCTCGGCAACCATGCCACCAGCCACCGCGAAGCCACCCGAAATGAGAACCGCCGCAACCGGAGCGCCCGCGCCACCGGTGGCCACCGTAAGCGCAACGCCTGCCACCACACTAGCCACAAACACAACGTCGTCAGCCATCTCAATTTGCTTGTTCGACACTCCGACACCGAAGATACTATCGGTCCTAAGATTGACCCGCCACTTCGCCGTGTCGACAACCTTGTCTTGCTTGTGCTTCAACCACTCCTGTGTGCCGCCGTAGCCGCGACTATGTCGTCGACTATCTGCGGCGACAACTCGGCCTGCGAGGATATCCCCACCCCCGAGCGCCGCCTGCTCGTCTGCCCGGTAGAACTCGGCCATTACCGCCCCGGTAGGATCAATCGCGTTCACCGGATCCGCGATACAGTAGCTGTAGCGGTTGAGGCTCGACGGATCGCCTGTGTCGGGCGGCGCGGGATCCACGCCTAGGAACCGCGCCGTACTCGGCACATAGTACCTCACCGGTAGGTAGTAGAAGCCGGTCTCGATGTCGTAGTAGTAGCCGCGGTAGCGGAGAGGGTTTCGCGTGGCCAGGTCGGTGCCTGATGCGGCCGTGAGAACGCCGTAGGCGTCGTATGCATAGCGCGCAATTTCGTTACCCGAGGCATCCGTAATTCCAATGACCGAACCTCCCGCGTCGACCTGGTAGGCGTACCTGGTCACCGTACCGCCGGAGGTCGTCTTGATGAGCTCGAGCGGGGCACCGCCTCCATAGATGTACTCGTAACGCGTGCCGTCGGAATCGAGTTCGGCGAGCAATTGCATGCCCGACCAGACGGACTGGACGGACTTGGTGGTCGAGCCGCTCGTTACCGTCTTGCGCTCGCGCATGCCTGAGATGCCGTACTCGTAGGTGGCCGAGAGGCCTCCCGAGTTCGTGATGGCGCCGAGGTGCCCCAGAGCGTCCCAGATGTAGGTCGTGACCTCTGACGCAGAACCTGAGCGCACGAGCCGGCCGAACTCGTCATACGCATGGGTGGTCTCCTGGGAGCCAATCACCTCCGACGTGAGCTGGTTGCCTGCGTTGTACGCGAATGTCGTTGTGGTCGAACCGACCACCTTCTCGGTCAGGTTGCCCGCAGCGTCGAACGTGTAGTCGATGTCGCCGGAGCCGAAGCCGGTACGGCCCCACGCGGAGATCCTGCCGGCATCATCGTACTGATACGTGTCGGTCGCATCCGTGCCGGTCGCGAAGTCCGTGACGACGGAGGCGAGCCGCTCCCAACCGTCGTAGGTCAGGCGCTGCGTGGCCCACTCGGTGAGTGATGTCCCATCGCCCTTCCCAAGCTTGAGCGCGCTCAGCCGGCCGGCCGGATCATATGAGACGAGATGCGTGCCGAGCACCGATGCCGTCCGCATGAGCTTGTTGGCGACATCGAAGGCGAAGTACCAGGTTGTGGTAGTCGTTGGAGCAGTCCCGTCCTGCACGATCATCTTGGAGAGCTCGCCTGTCTTGGCGTACGTGATCTCAGTAGAGCGGGTCACGCCGAGCGCGGTCCACGTGGTCTTGGTGACAAGATCGGCCTTGTCATACACCGCGCTTCCGTTGACCTGTTCCGCGGGTCCCGTGGCGCTCGAGGCGACCACGCGATCGAGGTTGTCGTACGTCGCCGACGATGAGTATCCGGTACCCGCCATGCTCGTGCCGGTGACTTTGGAGTCGGCATCGTACGTCGTCGTGATGGTCTCGATGGCCGATCCCGTCGCATCGAAGTATGTGGTCGATACGGGCCGTCCCACGGAGTCGTAGTGGTTCTCGCTCACCGTGCGCGTCTCGGCAAGGGACGCCGACGGCCAGACCGTGGCCTTGGTGCGGCCGAGCCCGTCGTAGAGCGTGCGTGAGTAGATACCGAGCGGGTCCAATACCGAATCGAGCTGACCGGAGGCGTCGTAGGACAGCGCGTACTGACGCCCGAGCGGATCGGTCACACTCTCGAGCCGCCCTGCATCCGAGTACGTGTAGCTCGCCGATATGTCGAACGCGGTGTCCGGGAACGAGGTGACAGATGCGAGTCGGCCCTTCTCGTCGTACTCGCTCGTCGACACGAGCTCGCCGGTGCCGCCGGAGGTCTCGGAGTACCTGCTCTCGGTGCTGCGCCCGCGAGCGTCGTATGCCGTGCGGCTCGTGTGCTCGGTGATCGAATCGGACCTCGTCTGGAACGTGTCGGTGCCGTTGTCATAGCCATAAGTCTCTATGCCGCGCACCGGCTCGATGGCGATCGTGTCGAACCACGCCTCACCGGCAGCACCAGTCGTCTCGATACTCACGCGCATGAAGCTGGTGCCCGAGGGCGGCACGACGATGTTGGCCGCCTTGCGCGTCCAGTCGGTCGTGCCCGTCGACGAGCCGATATCGAGGCGATTGGTCTGCGTCCCGAGGTACGAGGAGTAGTAGAGCACGTTGATGTGCGCGGCACCGGTCGATGCGATATTCTTGGTCTTGATACTGCCCGACACCGTGTAGCGCTCGCCGGGGCGCACCCGCGTCCAGCCCGAGTAGAAGTAGCCGTCGTTGGTGGATGCGGCACCGGTCGTCTTGATGTAGGCGGACTTGGCACCCGATACCGCCATGTCATAGACCGCCTTCATGGTGGCGTTCCCGGTGCCACGCGGCGTCCACGTAACCGGCTGGAGGCCTGAAGTGGTCTCAAAGCTCGCGTTGTCGAGCAGGTTGTCGGCACCTATGCGCGTCGCCATTTCGAAGCGCACGTTGTCGATTTCCGCGGTATCACCCGTATCGGCCCAAAGCTGCACCGCGACCTTGGCCACGTTCGAGTCAGGCCAATACACGCCACTGACCCGCGTCATCGCACCTGAGGTCGATCCGGTGAAGATGACCGGTGTGCGCGTGCGGATGAACGCCCCGTCCTTGTCGTATTCCTTAATGCAGACCTGACCCTCGCCACGTACCCATGCGGAGACCATGTAGGTCCGCTCGGGACTCACGGCGACCTGGTCGGAGGTGTAGTAGGACTGGGCCGCATCGGCGTGCAAGTTGATGTAGTAGGCACCCTGGTACGCTTCCGTGCCGAGGACCGAGATTGCGCTAGCTGCGGCACCGTCCCACCCGAAGCCGGAACCGGTCACGTTGTTGGCGAAACAGGGGTCAAGGAGAAGGTTCTCGGCCGTCGAGCCGGGAATCGAGCCCATCGTCTTGTTGCCGAACTCGTCATACACGGACGTTACTGCGGACTCGCCGCCGTCCTCGTCGGCCGCCGCCTCTGATATCGCCGATGCGCTGCAGAGCAGACGTCGTGCGGCATCGTACTCGCTTTGGGCGAGGTTACCCTTCACGTCGCGCGACTCGGCAAGGAGGTCGTCGTCATAGACCGCACTCGTCTTGCGACTCTGCTCGTCTGACGTGCGCACCACGTTGCCGTGTCCATCACGCACTGTCGTGGTCGTGTGGTCCATCGGATCGTCGGTGCTGCGTACCCCGCCATAGCAGTCGTAGGAGACGGTGCTCGAAAGGTTGAGACCATTCGGGTCCACGACTGCCGAGAGCGCGCGGCCGGTGCCGGCCTCATAGACGGTCTTGGAGACCAGCTGCTCGGTGCCGCCGGCGGTGGTGACAGTGACGGAATCCTCTCCCGCCACATGCGTGTAGGTGAAGGTCTTGGTGCTCCCATCGGCATAGGTGACCGAGCCCACTTTGCCGCTGACGTACGCAATGCAGATTGCGACGCCATCCGCGTCGGTGATGCGGTCGATCCGGCCCGCGGAATCGTAGTGGTAGGA
>JAHIQC010000153.1 GCA_018902765.1 Actinomycetota bacterium
AAATCGCCGGCACATGCGTTACCTCGGACTCCCAGCCGCCGTGACCACCCGCAGCCAAATGGCCATGATCCGCGGTGATCACAAAGATCGTACGGTCATCCTGGAGCCCGCCTATGAGTCGGGAGATATCCGCATCCATGCGCTTCGTGGTGGCGGCGTACTCTTCGGAAGCCGCTCCGTACGCGTGAGCGCTCTCATCGGCATCGGGGAGATGTATCAGGAGCAGCTCAGGGCTATAGGATTCCGCGAGCTTGAGGGCCTGATCCACGTACGTGGCGCTCATGTACTCGTCGGTCCACTTGTCAAAGTACGAAGCGCCCGCCCTATCGGCGCCGTAGAGGGTCGTGAAGTCGTCCGGAGCGGTTACGACCAACCGACGCCCATCGCGCCACGCGACGTCGATAAGAGTTTCCACGGGCACGGCGGCGTCGAACCAGTTCGTAGGCACACCTGAGATGTTCGGAGGCGCGCCTGACAGGATCGTGGTCCACGTCGGGTACGACAGCGAAGGCTGCGGTGTGGTCGCCACGGTGTTCGCACCGTACTGCCGAAGCGTGTTGAGCCCCGTCATCTTGGTAGATGCGTCGAGCGTGAGCCCATCGCAGATCACCAGGACGACGCGTCTCGCGGTCTCGCTGGCCTCTCGGGCGGGCGTTGGCGGCAGATAGTCCGTCGGAGCACCCGAACTTAGAGCTGCCTTGTCTGCCCACGGGCGCTGGTAATCCGCGAACGGCGACTTGTACGAGACGACCTGATCCCACGAGTAACCTGCAAGCTCGTACGCACCAAAGGCGGCGCCAAGACAGACAAACAGGGCCAAAACCCCCGCAACCCATGATAGCCAGCGCATGACTCGCCTCCCGCTACTCGTTGTCCCATCCCAAATACGCTTCCAGCTGGTCGAGCGTGCCTATGGCCTCTCCTGTGTCATCAATGCCGTGACGATCAATCAACACGGCTCTCATGCCAACCGAGGTGGCTCCCAGAATGTCGGCATAGTGGTGGTCGCCCACATGCACGGCCTGAGCCGGGGCGACGCCAAGTCGGTCGCACGCCATCTCAAAGATGCGCGGATCGGGCTTCCTAAGCCCAACGGCCGCCGAGGAGATCACGGTGTCGATAAGATCACCTAGGCCAAGGTTGCTCAACAACGACTCTAGCCTTCGATCCCAGTTCGAGATGATGCCGACGCGCATCCCGCGTTCCCTTACCCGCAAGAAAGCAGGTCGGACATCCGCGTACGCCGCCCATCGATCCGCGCGACCGAACTCATCGTAGACACTGCGCGCAAGAGACTCCGCATCCTCATGAATGCCGAGCTGTCGGGCGAGCAGGGAGTACATCCCGACCCAGACCCCGCTCGTCTCGCCCTCGTCGGTCCAGAACGTATCGTCTTCTCTGTAACGATCCTCGTAGTACGCATCAACCAAGGGCATCAGGGCATCTATCGACTCAAGGTCGCGAGTGTGCCCAGCTCTCGCGAGAACCTGGCGACACACTTCGGACACGCTGGGGTACGGATAGAGCAACGTGTTCCCGACGTCAAAAAATACCGCTCGCGTCATCTCAGTCGAGGTACACCGCCGTATCCATCCGGTGCAAGGGGGCGACCGGGGGCAGGTCGGTGGGATGGCCAATAGCAATCATCGAAACGATGATCCTGCCATCAGGAACCTCAAGTAGCTTCTCGATCTCGTCTCGAACCCAGTACGAGAAGGTCACAGCGCAGGCCCCTAAGCCAAGGTCCGTGGCAGCTAGCAGCATATTTTCGATGGCGCCGCCGACCGACAAGTACTTGTTCATCAAGAGGAACTCATCGTCTGTACGCGGGATCGTGCAGGCTACGACCACGGGTGCTCCACCGAGTTCGCTGTACCACTCAAGTTGCTCGGGCGTGGCCGTGTGACCCAGCACCTCAAGGTACTCCTCAAGATGATGGGTGCCTTGAGACATGACCTCACTCAGCTGCCTGCGCGTCTCACCCGTCGTGACATAGAAATCCCAGGGCTGCTCGTTCATGGCTGACGGTGCGAGCGAAGCGGCCGAGACAAGCCTCTCCATGACCTGACGAGACACTGGCTCGTCGGTGAAGGACCTCATCGAATGTCGAGCGCTGATAGCTTCGAACAGTTCCATTATTCCTCCGTACCTGCGGCGTCTAGCCTATCGTAACGCGGCGAGCACCCTTTCGCACACTGTCTGGGCGGCGCCGGGCGTACCCAAGATGCGCGCGTTTGCCGACATCTGCTCCAGCCTTTCGGGATGCGTCGACAAGAACCGCACCTTTTCGACCACGTCCTCTTCGTCCCGCGCGAGCAATCCCGCACCATAGTTCACAAGAAAGTCGACGTTGTAGATCTCTTGACCGGGAACCGGGTTGTAGATGATGAGCGGCAGTCGCATCGCGAGCGCCTCGGATACTGTGAGACCGCCGGCCTTGCCGACCAGCACGTCACACGAGGTCATCATCTTATGCATGTCGTCAACGTAGCCGAAGACCTTCACAAGATCGGACTCGGCCGCCAGAGGCTCCAGTCGACGCCGCAGTCTCTCGCTCTTGCCGGTGACAGCGGCGACTTGAACCCCCATTGAGACCAGTTGCCGCGTCAGATCCTTCACGTCGCCAGGAGTCCCCGCAATCGAGGTGAGCAAGACCGTGAAGCGATCAGCCAAACCGAGCTCTTTGCGGCATTCGGCGCGATCTACCGTCTCGGAAAACCGCTCGTGTATCGGAATCCCGGACACCATGATGCGATCCCACGGGATTCCCCTGACGACGAGGTCTTCCCTGACTTCCTTGCATGCCACGAAGTAGATGTCTGTTGCCGGGTGCAGCCAGGTGCGATGCGCGCCGAAATCCGTAACCACTGTTGCTGAGACAAGCGGCCGATTCGCCTTGATGTCTGCAACAACCCCGCCCGCGACCGGAAACGTAGAAATCACCGCGTCTGGGTGAAACTCGTCCAAGAAGGCTGCGGACCGGGCCATGCCCATGAGCCGTAACTCGTGGACCACGGGGTTCGTCGGCAGCTTGTTCGACAACTCAAAGAACGTACCATAGGCGGCAGGGAAGAACTGGACCGACTGCTGATACGCGAATTTCGCCAAGACGTTGAGACTCGGCACGAATTCATCGAAGAAGTCGAGGACTCGGACCTCGACGGTGTCAGGATAGTGCGCCTCGTAGTAGCGTCGAACCGCCTCGGCCGCGGAACTGTGTCCGCCTCCGAACGATGCGCTGAATACAAGGATGCGCTTGGTCTCATGCATCCGGGCGTGAGCCCCTCCCTGACGGGCACCGAATGCAAGACCCGAATCACTTCTCGAGTTCGACAGGCATCCGATGCTTTACGAGCTTGACGGTCGTACCGCCCTCAGACGCCGTGGCGAACTCCACGTCGTCCATGAGCGCACGCATGAACAGTATGCCGCGTCCGCCCGATGCGTAAAGGTCGTCGCTGCAGACATGCTCACCATCGAACCCGGAGCCACAATCAACAATCTCCAGGACGACCTTCTCATCATAACCGTGTACGAGCACAGTCACCTCCCCGGGTCCATGTGCGGATCCGTGGCGAACTGCGTTGGCCAGCGCCTCGCCCAAGGCCACTTTGATGTCAAAGACCGCAGAACTCGAGAAGCCCATCGGCTCAATCAGTGCCGAGACCTTCTCGCGAACTCCCGCCAGAAGGCCGACGTCCGCTGCAACCTGCATCTCCTCGCACCACAGCTCAGCCGCCGGCGCGAGAATCGGCTCGATAGTACACAAGGCCGCATCCACGTCCCGCTCCTGACACAGAGTGCTGGAGACGGTCACGATGCGCGACATCGCCAAAATCCTGCGGACATCTCGGTTTGCACCGGCCAAGACGACTCTGCCAAGGCCGTCCTGAAGGCGCCGATCAAGCCAGACCAGCATGCCGAGAGCAGAAGAATCAACATAGTCCACGCGGCTCAAGTCCAGCACGATGTTCGGGTGACCAGTGGCAATAAGGCCCTCGAGTGCCTCGCGCAAGCCAGGCACGGTGGCTGCGTCGATATCCCCTTCGACATGCACAACTGCGGCCTGCAGACT
>JAHIQC010000154.1 GCA_018902765.1 Actinomycetota bacterium
ATCGCTGAGCGAGTTGATATGGCTCCAAAGCCTCGCTCCGATGCTAGAGGATCCTATCGCGCGGCCGACGTATTGGATGCGGCCCCCGCGCACGAAACAGTACACACCCTTCGCGTGCCCCCAGGGCCAGTCAGTGTTCAGTCGCAGAGCGCTGAGGGAGTACTGAACCGGCTCCCGAGCGTTGAAGCGGGCCAGATGCTCACCAAACTGTGTAAGCGCCTGAGAAAGTCGGTCCATGGAACGCCCCTTCGTTTGGCAGTCTCAGCCGTTGACTAAGGCGAATACACCGGGAACCACTTCCACATCCGCTACAGTCACGGGGCGAGTCACGAGGTACTCTTCAATGCCGCTGCGCACGGTGGCTAGGAACTCCGCGCTGAAACGTTCGTCAGGTGACCGAATCACGACTGCAACGGTCTCGGGCTCGAAATGCAGCCAGTCAAACCCGTGTACGGCGGCGACCAGGTTCGCTGCCGCCCATCCTGGTCCGGCGTAGAAGTTCACGCCATGCCCACCGCAGGCTTGAGGTTCCGCGACTACTGTCCAGGAGACCTTCATCGTGTTCCTAACGTCATTGGGCGTGAGCTGAAGCGCCTACGCCCGATCCGAACCTGAGTCTACCTCACACGGCGCTTTCTGCTCGACGCCCGGGTTAGGCATGCCCCGACCCTTTATGCCTTCTCCGAAGATAGCGATACAGAAGCATTGATGCGATGACGGCAGACGTAATCAATGTCGCGATCGCCAAGAACCGAGTCGTCGGATACGCCATCATGAGCAGCCCCAACAAGAAGAGCAGCACAGGGACGGTCTCGGCAGGTGGGAGTACGAATTCCCTAGTCAGATTACGCCGCACCTTGCGCTCGGCCCGCTGGTCGCCAGACTCCACGGCTTCCGCAAGTCCTGCTGCTAGTTGTTTAAGTCGTGCGTGATGATGCGTCCTGCTTCGGAGTGCAAATGTGATGAAGCTTGCCGTGACGATGGATACAACAACCGCGTTGACTACGTTAATCGGACGGGGGCTGGCTGCCATGATGAAGGCCATCGCTGCAAGAGTGAACAAGAATACCGTCCACCACCTGCGAAGGCGAAACGTTGCTCGCCCTACACTGACCACAAGAATCTCGCGACCATCGATGACTGAGGGCCGCCAGTTAGCCAAAGCCATGACGCAGCACGCGAAGAGCGCGTACCCCGCGAGCGAAATCCAGTCAGTCATGAGCCCCCACCTCGAGACCGTGCTATGCCTAACGTGATTGGGCTTGACCCGCAAACCGCGGCCTTAGCGCCTACTCCTAGCCTACCGCTCCTTGCCGCGGTTTGTCGCGGTCGAAGCCCGGGTTAGGCATGCGGTTGTGGTGCAGCTAACGCCGAGCTTTGCTAGCAGAAGACGCCACGACCGCTATCCAAGCGAAGCAAACAAAGACCGGCACGAAGAGAATGAAGGTCGCGGTGAAGAGCCAGCTGTCATCCGGCGCATCCGAAATGATGCTCGCTGCTATTACACTCAGCAGGAGCACGAATGAGACCCCCGTGCTGATTACCGGCAGGAGTAGCCGCCGCTGCAGCTCATTGTCAGCAGTCACGTCCGCGCGCGAGCCAGGCTGTCCGGTAACGGGGGAAACCACGGTGCTGACACTCACGCCGCGAGACTCGAGCTCGCGGACCACGTCAGCCCGGCGGGCGAAGATCCGGAAGGACGGAGCGAGCATCAGCAGGGCGACGACCAGGAAGATTGGCGGCACGGCAATGAAGACCTCTATCGGTAAGAAGCGGATTCCGAGAAGCGATGCGAGCCCGAATGCGAGGGCGCTATAGCCGACCCGGCGCAGCAGCTTCGAATGACGGCGGGCTAGGTCGTCTCGCAGCGTCTCCAGCTGCGCGTCGGTGGCGTTCGCGTACTCCTGCTGATTCACGTTCACTCCGTCCCGCAATGCCTAACGTGTTTGCGCTTAACTCGCGCGCTTGCGCTTCCATTATGCGACATCATTCGCGCGTCGAGTTGAAGCGCGGGTTAGGCACACATCGGGCCTACTTCTCGCCAGGCGCCAGCTCCCCTAGACGGGTTCTCACCGAGAATTGGGAACACGACACCTCGCCGTCGTCTGCAACCACGTCCACCTGCAAGACGTATTCCCCGGGTTCCGCCTTTGTCGTGCGGAGATCAAACCAGAACTTCACTACCGGTCGAGTCCCCCAAGTGCCGGTCATTGTACCGGTGCCGCGGCTCTTTCCGGTTGCCTCCAAGGGTCTGCCGGCGAAGTCCTCGATCTTGTCCAGCAGTTCGATG
>JAHIQC010000155.1 GCA_018902765.1 Actinomycetota bacterium
CCTGCGTGTGAGGTGGTGCCCTGCACCATGAGGACGCGTGCCGTCATCAGTACTCGATTCCTTCGCGGGCGTGCACGCCGCGCTCGTAGGGGTGGTGCTGCAGACGCAGCTCCGTGACGTAGTCGGCGAGTTCGAGCAGCTCGGGCGGGGCGCCTCGGCCGGTGAGGACGACCTCGACGTGGGGGGCACGACCGCGGATGACGCTCGCGAGGTCCGCTGGCGTGACAAGACCGCGTCGCGCGGCAACGCAAGCTTCATCGAGGACGACGAGGTCGAAGGCGCCAGAGAGCGCGTCGAGAGCAGCGCCAAGCGCCATTACCGCCGCGTCGGAGTCGGCCTGGGTGACCGCGCCTCGCATGAGTCCGCTGGAGGCTGTGGCCGGACGCGTGACCTCGACGCCGAGACGACGCAGCGATGCAAGCTCGGACGACTCCCGGCCACCTTTCACGAACTGCACGAACGCGACGCGTAAGCCTGCGCCGGCAGCGCGGACCGCCAGGCCAACCGAGGCTGTGGTCTTGCCTTTGCCGTCACCGGTGTAGATGTGGACGCGTCCAGGACCGCGGTCGGTGATGCGTCGAGGCTGTGCCTGCAGCTCGACGCCGGGAAGCGCTAGAACGGCGGCGACGAGGTCGGCCACCGAGCCCGTGGCTTCGGGCGCGACTCCCGTCGGGCGCGCGACTACGATCGCCTGCGCTCCCGCGCGCTTGGCCGCCTCGAGCTTCGCGGGCACGCCACCCGCATCTCCGCTGTCCTTGGTCACGAGCACCGAGGCGCCCAAATGCTGCAGCAGCGCTGCGTCGATCTCTGCCGAGGCGGGGCCCTGCATGGCGATGATGTCGGCCGGGGCCAGCCCTGCTTCTGCGCAGGCGGCGAGTGACTCGAGAACCGGGAGTACGCGAGCGACACAGCGCACGTCGGCTTTTCGGCAGGCGGCGGTATAGGTGGCGAGCGTACGGGAGCCTACCGTGAGCAGGACAGTGCCGCCGGGGCCTGCCGCTTCGGCGGCGGCGCGCGCAGCTTCCTCGGGGGTGGCGCAGATCATCGCGTCGCCGGAGACTGCGGCGGCGCGTTCGAAACGCAGGTAGGGCACGCCAGCGAGCTGTGCGGCCTCGTGGGCGGCCTGGGTCGCGGTGCACGCGAACGGGTGCGAGGCGTCGACGATCGCGACGCAGCCGATGGCGAGCTGCGACATGCCGACGGCATCGAGAGCGCCGGAGCGCGAGGGAGCATCGGCGGCGGCGATCTCGGCGCCGTACTCGGTCGCGGTGCTCACGAGAACATCGATGCCGGAGCCGGACAGCGCCCGCGCAAGCTCGCGCGAGTCGCTCGTACCACCTATGAGCAGCAGCCGCGAGCTCACACGCGATACCCCCTCGGTGTGACCATGCGCCCGCCGATGATGCGCGTCTCGGCGTTGCCGACAATCAGAATCGTTGACATGTCGACGCGCACGGGGTCGAGATCGCCAAGCGTGGTGATCGAGACCTGCTGGCAATCTCGGCAAGCGTCGCGGACGATTCCGACAATCGTGTCAGACCCGCGCGTTACGGTGAGGATGTCCAGCGCGAGATCGAGCGGGGCCGTCCGGGTGTTGCTGCGCGGGTTGTAAAGCGCAACCACAAGGTCGGCCTCGGCGACGCCGCGCAACCGGCGCTCGATGACGGAAAGCGGGGTGAGCAGATCAGAGAGCGATATGCACGCGAAGTCGTTTGTGAGCGGCGATCCTAGCGCCGCTGCGGCCGCAAGCGCCGCGCTCACACCAGGCACGATCTCAATATCGATGTCGTCTCGCTCGCCGAGTAGCTCAAGCACGAGTCCAGCCATACCGTAGACGCCCGCGTCGCCGGAGCTGACCACCGCGACCGCGTCGCCTGCGACCGCAGCCTCGATCGCAGCCTCAGCGCGCGCGACCTCCGCTCGCATGCCGGAGCTCAACACGCGAGCGTCGGCAATCTCGGCCGCCACCATCTCGAGATAGGGCTTGTAGCCGACCACAACGTCGGCCGAGCTCAGCGCATCTCGAGCAGCCGGGGTCAGGTGGGCGGCAGAACCGGGACCGATGCCGACGACGGACAGTCGTCCTCGGCCACGGCCACCGTCACTCCCTGGCGCGCTATCGGGGGCACCAGTAGTCTCGTGTGCGGGTCGGCCAGCAGGGCTGATGGAACACATACGGCAGCAACTCCTGTCACTTCCTCGGCGAAGGTGGACTCGCGAAGCACCTCTTGCAGCGTGCGGATGCGTTCGCGCGAGACGATGCGCACCGGCACGCCCAGCACATCGGCAGCTTCGCGAATGCCGACTTCGTCGGCCTTCAGGTCGATGGTCGAAAGTGCGCGCACATCGGCGCGCCTGCGATTGGCTGCGGCAAGCGACTCGTCGATGGCGGCGAGCACGGTCTCGCGCGTCACGCCGCGCCGGCTCCCCACGCCGAGCACCACGCCACGGCGCGCCTCGGTGCCGGTCGTAACCACGGGCACGGCACCCGTCAGCTCACCGAGTTGCCCGGCAAGTTCGTTGGCGCCGCCCTCGTGGCCGGAGAGTAGCGAGATCGCAAAGCGGCCCGCGTCGTCGAGCACGACGACAGCCGGATCGGCGAGCTTGCTGGCGACCCACGGCGCGATGGAGCGAACCACGATGCCCACCGCCATCACCGCGACGATCGCGGCGTGGTCGTCCCACAGCTCGCCGACAAAGTCGCGCAGCGTGCCTTCGTAGGCGCGCGCGTCGGGGTGTAGGCCGGCGCGCGAAGCCCACAGCGTGGCTTCGGGCAACGCCGACGCGATGCACCCTGCAAGAGCGGCGCCCTCCTCGCTGACGAAGATGACGGCAATCGGTCCGGTCCGGGTGAACCTCACGAGGCCTCCTCGGCTTGGGCGGGCTCGCCTTCGAGCGCGCCGAGCAGCTCGGCGTGTGTGCGAGGCTCGACATCGGCACAAGGCACGAGCCCGGCGCCAAGAGCCGCGTTGTAGATCTCGGCGACGCGGGGATGCGCAAGGCCATGGCGCGTGAACCTGGGGAACGCGGTGGCGAACTCGCTCGCCTCGCACGACTCCACCAAACGCCCGCGCTTGAGCACCTCGGCGCGATCCGCCCACGCGTAGGCGAGGTCGATGTCGTGCGTCGAGAGCACCACCGTCATCCCCTGCGCGTGCAGATCGCCGAGCACCGCCAGCAGCTCCTCGACGGCGCGCGCATCCAGCCCAGCCGTGGGCTCGTCGAGGAGCAGAACTTCGGGGCGCATCGCGAGCACCCCGGCGATGCACACGCGCTTCTTCTGTCCGAAGGACAGTGCGTGCGCCGGCACGTGGGCGTACTCGTCCATGCCCACGGCGGCGAGCGAGTCGGCCACGCGCTGGCGCACCTCGTCATGGGCGAGCCCCAGGTTCAGCGGCCCGAACGACACATCCTCGGCAACGCTCGCCGAGAGCAGCTGGGAGTCTGGATTCTGGAAGACGAGCCCAACGCGCGAGCGGAGCCGTTTCAGGTCGGCGGTCTTGCGCGACAGCGACTCGCCGAACGCCCGGATCTCTCCGGAGCCGGGCTCGAGCAAACCGAGCAGGTTGAGCATCAGCGTGGTCTTGCCCGACCCGTTGGCACCGAGCAGTGCGACGCGCTCTCCTCGGCGGATGCAGAGGTCGAGTTCAGTCAGCGCGACGCGCCCGTCGGGGTAGCGGTAGGTAAGCGCAATGGTTTCGAGCACCGCCTCGTTCATCGAACACCTCCCGACACCGCGACCACGCCGGCGATAAGCATCGCACCCGCAAGCACGGCGAGTGCGAGCTCACGGGCGGCGCCGGTCCGCGGACTCTCGAGGAACAGCAACTCGCCTCCGCCGGCACGCGCCACGCTCGCCTGGTACATGACGATCGAGCGGCGCCACGTCTCGACGGCGAGCAGGGCCACGGCCGTCCCAAGCGAGCGAACCGTGTTGGCGAACGACGAGTAGCCCAGACGGGCCGACTGAGCGAGTGTCATGTCGTGGATCGCATCGGAGAGAACCGAAAGTGAGCGATAGCTGAGCGTCATGATCTCGATCAGGGTCGCAGGTACGTGCATGCGCCGCAGCAGCGCGATGAGGTCGGTCATCGGCGTCGTGAGGGCAAGGAACAACATCGCCGAGAGCGCGGCCAGCGACCGCGCCACAACCGCCGCTGCACGCGCGACCTGTGCCGGCTCGAACGCGAGGGAAACCGGCAGCGGTCCGCTACCCAGCCGCACGGAGACCGCGAGCGTCACAGCGGAAAGCGCGACGAACGACCATGGCGCCGAGGCGACCTTCGCATATGCGCGCACCGGCACGCCCGCCCCTAGCACTGTCACGGCCGCGAGCACGACCGCGAGCGCAAGGGCCACTACCGGCGGATGCGCGACGAACGCCGCGACGAACGCGAGCGAGGCGAACACGCTCTTCGCGTCGGCGGACACGGAACGCCAGCGGTTCCGGTAGGCATGTTGCTCGGCGAGGATCACGTGTCGCTGTGCTCCTCACGCGATCGATTGCGCCCTACGCGAAGCCCCGCGTAGTAGCCGAGGAACCCGCACCCGATTCCCGCCTGCAGCGCGAAGAGCAGCGACTGAATCTCTACGCTGGGCGGCGTCCAAAGCGGCTTGAACCACGGCTTGAAGTCGGGCGCGATCTTGCCCACGAGCACCTGCGCCTGCGAGTCCGCGCCCTGGAAGCCCTGCGTTCCATCGGCCGGCGCCTTGACCAAGACCATCGGCAACGCCACGAGCACGGCTGCAATCACCAGAAGGATGATGTCCTGCCGCTTCACGACTCGGCCCTCCCCGCAAGACGCGCCAGGCCCACGTCGGCGAGGATCGCCGGGTCGAACCTGGTCAGCGCGTTTAGCACGACCACCGTGAGCAGACCCTCGGTGACGGCGAGCGGAATCTGAGTCACGGCGAACACGAGAAGGAACTTGCTCGCCGAGCCGAGGACGCCGCTCGCGGGGTCCGGGAACGCGAGCGCGAGCTGAAACGACGTCGTGACGTAGGTCGCCAAGTCGCCGAGCATGGCCGCGAAGAAGACCCCGTAGCTCATCGGCAGCTTCATCGCGCCTGACAGCCGCCACACACCCACCGCTACGAATGGGCCGACGATCGCCATCGAGAACGTGTTGGCGCCAAGAGTAGTGATGCCGCCGTGCGCGAGCAGGATGGCCTGGAAGAACAGCACCGCCACGCCGATCGGCGCCATCGCCAGCGGCCCGAACATGACGGCGCCAAGCCCGGTACCGGTTGGGTGCGAGCAGCTGCCGGTGATGCTCGGCAATTTCAGCGACGAGAGCACGAACGTGAAAGCGGCCGCTACGCCCAGCAGCATGCGGCGCTCGGGGTGCTCGGCGATCTTGCACTTGATGGAGCGCAGGCCCATCCCAACGAACGGGACCGAAACGACCGTCCACCCGATGGCCTGCTCGGCAGGGAGGAAGCCTTCTGCGATGTGCATGACTACTCTCCTACGGTCGGCGCGATTGCGTCACGGTAGCCATGGGAGAACGCGGGGTCGTAGAGCAGCGAGCGCTCCTCACCCGCCCCGGCAAGCGCATCGCCGACAAGTATCATCGCGGTGCGGTCGATGCCTTCCTCAGCAAGCGAGTCGGCGAGTGTGGCCACGGTGCAGCGGATGATGCGCTGCTCGGGCCAAGACGCGCGCTGCACGATCGCTGCGGGCGTCTCGGCGCCATAGTGCTTGCGCAACTCGGCGACGACGGAAGCGCCCAGTCCTGCCGAGAGGAATATCGCCATCGTGGCGCGGTGAACCGCCAGCGAGGCTATGTCCTGACCATCGGGCACGGGCGTGCGACCGGCCGCACGGCACACGATGACGCACTGTGACACGCCGGGCATGGTGAGCTCGGCAGGCAGCGCGGCAGCCGAGGCAAACAGCGAGCTTACGCCGGGCACGACCTCGAAGGGAACGTCTGCGGCGTACAGGCCGCGCCACTGCTCGGCGGTGGCACCGAAAAGCGCAGGGTCGCCGGTGTGAAGCCGTACGACGCGCTGTCCTGTGCGGTGGCCCTCGACCATGAGCGCGACCTGTTCCTCGAGCGTCATCCCTGCGCTGTCTTCGATTCGCGCACCCCGGCGCGCCCAGTCGAGCACTGCGTCGGGCACGAGCGATCCCGCGTAGATGACGAGATCGGCGGCTTGCAGAGCGCGCATGCCGCGCACCGTGATGAGCTCGGGATCTCCCGGGCCGGCGCCGACGAACAGTACCGGATGCAGCGCACTATCGGCCGTCATGCTCGACCTTCTTTCTGACGATGGCCGTCGTGAAGTACTCGACCGGCCCGCCGACAAGCTCACGCGCATCGGCGGCGACACGTTCGCGCTCGAGCCCGCAGCGCTGCACTGCCGAGACGTCCGCCCCGGCGGCATCGGCCGCCCCCAGCAGCGCTTCCAGATGCCGCCCGGCCTTCATCGCGACGATGTTGGGCGCCACCGCGAGCAGCGGCTCGAGATCGGCCGGCGGAGCGTCCGGCCACACCAGCAACGCATCGCGCCCCTCGGCAAGCGGCTCGCCGAGAAGCGCCGCGCACGCACACAACGACGGCACGCCGGGCACTGTCTGAACCGCGACGTCCGGGTGGTCGCTGCGAAGCGCGCGAAGGACGTAGCCCCACGTGCTGTAAAGCATCGTGTCGCCGAGCGTCACGAATGCAGCGTTGCGCCCTGCGCGCGCGGCATTCGCGAGGCGGGCGGCAACACCAGTCGCTGCGGCCATCTTCAGTGCGACGTCCTCCGCCATCGGAAAGACAGCCTCGACGACCTCGCACTGCGGGTCCAGATGCGCGCTCACGATGCCGAGCGCCACACTCTCGCCGCCTTCGGTGGCCTGCGGTGCGACGAGCAGCGAGAGCCCGCTGAGCACCGTGACCGCCTTGAGCGTGATGAGCGACGGGTCGCCGGGGCCGGCACCGATGCCGTAGACGGTCGCCTTCATCGGGCTGCCTCCTCGCCGAGCGTCGCCGAGGTGACCCACACCGGATTCAGCGGCACGAAGCGCAGGTCGAGTCCGATACGCTCGGCACGCGAGACGTTGAGCTGCACGCAGTCGCAATCGGCCCACGGCGCCCGGCTCAGCACTTCGAGCGCGGCGGCGGTCGAGGCCAGACCGATCGTGTTGACGACGACGCGCGCGCCGAGCGCGAGCATCGACGGTAGCGAGGCAACGATGTCGGCCAGCCGTTCGCCGCTTCCGCCGATCAGCACCGCGTCGAAACCGCCCTTGAACTGCGCGAACGCGTCAGGCGCCTCACCCGCGACGACGGTCACGTTGCCGGGAGCGAGCCGAGCGACATTCTGTCGCAGGAGCTCCAGCGCCTCGGCGTCGCGCTCTACTGCGACAACCGAGCCCGACGGGCACGCCAAGGCGGCGTCGACCGTCAAAGCACCTGTGCCGGCGCCGACATCGAGCACGCGCGAGTCGCATGCGATGCGCGCTTTGGCCGTCGTGACGGCTCGGATCTCCATCTTGCTCATCGGCGCCGAACCACGCGAGAACGCGTCGTCGGGAATGCCGGGTGCCTGCGGGCTTACCATGGTTCTCCTCTTTCAGCGGTGGTTCGTTGCGGCCAGGCCGCTACTCCTTGTCCGAGACGCCAGCCTCGGCAAACGTCGCCATGTTCGAGATCATGCGGCAGGCCGCGTCGATGATGCCCATCGTGAGCGCGCCGCCCGTGCCCTCGCCCAAGCGCATGTCCAGCTCGAGCACCGGCTCGAGACCCAACGCGTCGAGCTGCACCGAATGACCGGGCTCAACCGAACGGTGCGACGGGAACAGGTAGTCGGCGGCAGCGGGACATATCCGCACCGCGGCGAGCGCTGCCGATCCCGAGATGAAGCCGTCGAAGACCACGCACGTGCGCTGCTCGGCGGCTCCGAGTACGACGCCCGCGAGCGCTGCTATCTCGAGTCCACCCACCGCAGCAAGCACGCCGAGCGGGTCGAGCTCGTTGACGCCGTTCACCTGCAGCGCGCGCTCGACGACGGCGACCTTATGCGCCACTCCCTCATCGTCCAGCCCCGTGCCGCGACCGCACACGAGCGCCGGCTCGGCGTCGGCGAATACCGCGGTCAGCGCCGAGGCAGGCGTCGTGTTGCCGATGCCCATGTCGCCGGTGCTGATGAGCTCGGCTCCGGCGGCCACAGCATCGCGCGCCGCCTGAACGCCCACCATCACAGCCTGCGCGGCCTCCTCGCGCGTCATCGCCGGCCCGACCGCCATGTTGCGCGTGCCCGGGGCGACCTTGCGAATCACGACGCCGGGCATGTCCGACAGGTCGCGAATCACGCCCACGTCGTGGACGAGCACGTCGGCACCCACGCTCGCGGCGAACTGGTTGATCGCGGCACCCTTGCCCACGATGTTAGCGACCATCTGCCACGTAACGTCCTGCGGGTAGACGGCCACGCCCTCCTCGACGACGCCGTGGTCGCCCGCCATGAGCAGAACCACCTTCTTGGCGACGCTGGGCCTGTCGGTGCCCTGCACGCAGGCGACGCGCGCCGCGAGCCCCTCGACACGGCCGAGCGAGCGCGGCGGCTTCGTGAGGTTGTCCAAGCGCGTCCAAGCGGCTTCCTCTGCAGCGGGGTCGGTCGGCGCGATCGCGCCGATCACTGCGTTCAGTTCAGACTCGTAGCTCACTGTCGTCCTCTCGTTCGTGGGCCGTGCCCTTTCGGCATGCCGTCACTTCGGTCTTCGGTGTGCGCATGCGGCACGCACGGTCGTGATCGCGTCAGATCTTGTCGCCGCGTAAGTCGCCGGCGAACAGCTTGCCCGCGCCGCGCGACGCGCAGAAGTCGCCGCACATCGTGCACGTGGCCTCGTCTTCGGGTGTGCGGCTCGCGCGGATCGCGCGTGCGTCCTCCGGGTACAGAGCGAGTTCGAACTGGCGCTCCCAGTCCCGGTCTCGGCGCGCCTTGCTCATCTCTTTGTCGCGCTCGCGTCCACGTTCCGGATACTTGTTCATGTCGCCGATGTACGCGGCGATCTTGGCGGCCTTCACTCCCATGCGCACGTCTTCCTCGTTGGGCAGCGCGAGGTGCTCGGCGGGGGTGATGTAGCAGATGAGGTCCGCGCCATAGCGCGAAGACTGCGCCGCGCCGATGGCGGCGGTGATGTGATCGAAGCCCGGGGCCACGTCGGTGGTGATCGGGCCAAGCATGTAGTAGGGCGCGCCACCGCTCATGCGCTTCTGCAGCTTGATGTTGGCCTCGATCTCGTCGAGCGGGACGTGGCCCGGACCCTCGACGAGCATCTGGCAGCCCATCTCGCGACCGATCTCGGCAAGTTCACAGTTGATGAGGAGCTCTTGGACCATCGCGCGGTCGGACGAGTCGTGGATGGCACCCGCACGAAGCCCGTTGCCGAGCGAAAGCACTACGTCGTACTTCTTGAGAATCGCCACGACGCGGTCGAAGTGCTCGTACAGCGGGTTCTCACGTCCGTTCGCCATCATCCAGGCGACCATGCTCACGCCGCCCTTCGACACCAGCCCACCGTAGCGGTAGCCCTGCTTCTTGAGCCGCTCGATAGTGTAGAGGTTGATGCCGCAGTGCACGGCCATGAACGCCATGCCGTCGGCGCACTGCCGCTCGATGATCTCGAACAGCATGTCCTCGTCGAGCTTGTTCGGGTCGCCGTATTTGCGCGACGCCTCGCAAAACGCCTGGTAGAGTGGGACGTTGCCTACCGGCAAGTCGACCGCCGCGATGACTTCTCGGCGCACGCGGTCCAGGTCGCCGCCCACCGAGAGCTCCATGAGCGTGTCGGCGCCTGACTCGGCGGCTGCCAGCGCTTTCGCGATCTCGCCGTCGTAGTCGACGATGTCTGACGAGGTGCCGATTGAGGCGTTGACCTTCGTACGAAGCCCGGCGCCGATGCCGACGGCACGCGGATTGCGCACGCTGTTGCCTGGGATAACGACGAGCCCGGCCGCCACGCTCGCGCGAAGGGTCTCCGCGTCGACTCGCTCCTCGGCGGCGATCGCGGTCATTTGCGGGGTGACGACGCCCTCGCGGGCGAGTTCGATCTGGGTCTTCATGCAGGAGCCTTTCCGTTGCAATGTTCGACAAGAAGCAGCGCGAGCGGGTCGAAGTCGCCCGCGGCGATCTCGGCTGCGGAACCGGTGGTGATGCGTTCGTCGGGGTACCCGACACGTTCGCAGACGGTGACCTGAAAAGCCCCGCGCGCCGCGAGTGCAGCTGCGAGGGCTTGCGCCGTGGCCTGACTATCTGCGAGCACGAGTGTGCACTCGTTGCGCTCGCACGCGGCGAGCGCCGCCTCGGGATCGCGGCCATGAGCGCTCGCGAACGCGACCCCCTCCCAGCTCACGCCCAGCCGAGCCATAGCAAGTTGCGCCGAGGAGATGCCCGGGACAACGAGAAGCTCTGTGTCGGGCAACTCCCTGCGCACGGACGCAAGCACGCCGAAGAATCCCGGGTCGCCACTGGCCAGAACGACAGTGCGCAGGCCCTCGTCGAGCGCCTCGCGCACCTGCGCGAGCGCCTCCGCGACATCGCCGCCGATCGGGATGCGCTGCGCGCCTGCTGGCGCAAACGCTTCGAGCAGCCTCTTACCACCGGCAATCGCCTCGGCGCGGCGGATCTCACGCCACGCCGCCGGCAGCAGGTATGCCTCGGCACCCGGCCCGACGCCGACGACCGCGAGCGCTGCACGCTCGGTCTCGGGTTCGCGACGCAAGGCCGCCCCCGCCTCTGCGCTCGCGCCGAGGAACTCCCTCTCGTAGCCGATGAGCACCACGTCGGTCGGGACGTCGCATCGCCCCGTCGCACGCGCCGCGGCCCGCTGTGCGATAGCGTCCCACACGTGCGCCAGCCCAGCGTTCGCGAGTTCTGCAATCGCAGCTTGGACGGTGGGCAAGGCGAGCAAGCGTGCTACCACCGGTCCGGGCGCGCCCTCGGCTGCGGCGAGCGCCGCTACCGTCTCCAAACGCGCGTCACCAGCACCGCTGTGGGTGTCGAAGATTCCCGCAGCAACTTTGACCAGCTTGCCGGCGTGTCCCACGAGCACAACGTGCCGCACCCCTGCTTGGCCGCAATAGTCCAAGAGCTCGCCGACGAAGTTGGAGCACTGCACGACTGCACCAGCCGGCGCGCCCATTTCCCCGACTGCAAACGCCTCGCCGATACCACCTGGCGTCAGCCACACGGTCTGGTATCCGGCCGCCAACACCACGTCGACCTGTGGCAGCAGCGAGCGCATCCACGCCTCGGAGGACTTGGGCTCAACCCGTCCGGTCGTGCCGATCACGGACAGCCCGCCCTGGATACCCAGCCTCGGGTTGAAGGTCTTGGCGGCCAGCTCCGCGCCGCCCGGGATCGCGACAGTCACCAGCACTCCCACATCGCTGCCGAGAACCTCGCCGATCGCCTCCGCGATCATGGCGCGCGGGACGGGGTTGATGGCCGGTTCGCCGACAGCGAGCTGCAGCCCCTCGCGCGTCACCGTCCCCACACCGTCGCCCGCCGAGAACCGCACGCGCTTCCCCCCCAGCGACAGCATGACCGCCACGCGAGAGCCGTTGGTGATGTCGGGGTCGTCGCCAGCGTCCTTGACCACCGTCGCA
>JAHIQC010000013.1 GCA_018902765.1 Actinomycetota bacterium
CGTCTTGCCCGAGCCGGTGGATCCGATCACGAGGACATGGCCTTCGGAGCCGGAGAGGTAGTAGGTCTCCTTGCGGCCACGCTCGGCCGGCCGTGCGCCGATCACGAAGCCCGAGACGCCGGGGGCCGGTGTCATGCCGGTTGACCAGGTGACAGCGGAGGCTTCGAGCTCGGCGGGGGTCATGAGGTTCGAGGTGCCGTGCTCGCCGCGGCCGGCTGTTTGCGGGATGCCGGCGACGACGCCGGTGCCGCTGGAGCGATGGCGCGAGAGGTGGCCGGAGATCCAGATCCACCAAGCCACGATTACGGCGATGAGCGCGAGCGAGAGGAGGAGTGTGCCCGGGCTTGTGACGGCAGCCCACCAACGGGCGGAGAGTGAGGAGCGCGTCCACGTCCTCAGCAGTGAGGCGTGCGCCGCTCGGTCGAGCGGGAGTGAGGCGAGCGCGGAGAGTGCGAGGGGAACCAGAGCGGCGGCCACACTCGCAGCCAAAGCCGTGGACGCGATTCGCCAGATACCCATCGTGCGAGCCACGTACACCTCCCTCACCTCAGCGTCTTGGATTGAGCTGCGGCGAAAGGTAGCACAGGCGTTCGGCGATTCCGGACTTTCCGATTGGCGGACGGGTCGTGGCCTGATTCGGCCGATCTCGCACGGAGTACTTACACGCCACGTCGGACTTCATTGCGTCGCACGCGGCGAGGATTCAGTTGGGTCTCTAGGGCGGCCGAGCTCAGGCGACGTGCCGGCGACGGCGTGCCGAAGACGGTCCTCGCGCGTGACTTCGCGCAAGCGTGTACGAATACCTAAAGACCGAGGAACCCAATGGGGCGTGACGAAGGATCTCGTTATTCGGGACGGACTCTACTTTGGGGCTGGGGACACGTTCCTTAGCACGGGGCCGTCTTTAGTGGGTCAGGGAACTACCGTTGGCCTTCTCAAGATCATCGTGTCCCCAGCAGTGTCGCGAGCCGCCTCAATGTTCTGCGACGCCCATTCACAGGCTGCGCCGCCATTCCACAATCCTGCAAGGTAGTAGTAGGTGGCCGCATTGTCGAAGTAGTTCTGCGCGCGAGGTAGGTCACCGGCCTTCATGACGAAAAAGGCCGCCAGTTCCGCATGCTCGCCCACCAGGGCAGTATCCCCGAGGAATGTTGGCGCGACGAAGTTGAGGACAGGCTCAGTGGGGTCGTCTCCTTTCTTCTCGGGCATCCCAAGAAACGACCGGTAGCATCGCGTGCGAGCGCGCCTGAAGAGTTCTGAGAGCTTCGAGTCCTCGGAGAGAGAGTCGGCGTCGAGGCCTGCCCGCGACCTCTCGACATAGTTGAGAAGTTGGGCGGTGGTTTCGTCTGGGAGAGACTCAGTGTGCCGAAGGACGTAGGCCAGGACGCTCACCCAGAGTTGCTCATAGTCCCGGGACGTGGCGGCTGCCATCAGGGCGAGCGGCAAGCCCGGGAAAGACACTCGGTCTCGAATGTGATTGTCGATCGACCGGATGAGTCTGGAGTACCGAAAGGTGGCCTCGGGTTCAGGATGGCCGGACAAGAGGATGTCAGGCAGCGACTCAACGCACAGCACTGGATCGATTGACGACGCGATTCCGCTGAGCATGACGTCTACGACTCTTCGCGGGACCGGCGCGCTGGGCGCGACATAGACAGTCGTGAAATCAGGACGCTCATCGACTAGGCCCAGCGCTTCCAGCAGGTCGACAAGGTCACCTACGTACACCGAGGCATTTGGACGACAGAGCAAACGCCGCTTGAGCGGGATTTCGAAGTCGTCCTCACTCCGTATACACCACAACTGCTCGCCCGGGTCGAGTTCAAGGTAGCGGTACAGGCTTGGCTCGTAACCCGAATACCCAAGGAAGAGCTTCGGCGCTCCCATGAAGACCGGTGCGAGCTGAAGCTGGCCAGACTGCTGGCTGAATGAACAGACGACGTTCTCCATCTCAAAGGACCCATGCGGATGAAGAACATGAACGTGACTGTCGCCGGCGGCAATGTCGTCCCAGATTGGCGGACTGGTCCCGCTAGGACCATACGCCAACGCCTCAACGCCTGCGTCGTGAAAGGCTCGCTCAAGCAAGCTATCCCAGTTGGTCGTGACACACATCGGGGCGCAGGCAAGTCCGCTTTGGTAGTAACGAACGGCTGCGTGGTGAAGGCAGCACGGCGAAGCGTCCCGCTCGAGTTCCGCGAAGAACGTGAGGAGCGACTCAGACAGGTCGTAATGGAGAGACTCGAATTCGTCGAGCAGCAGTTCTAGTGGCCATCGCGGGAGCAGGTGCTCGACGACCCGCTGGCGTTCCTCCTCGGTGTGCGTCCCGAGGGGAGTCACGAGGTCAAGGAGCGAGCGTGTTACCGCGTAGCCCGGGGGCAGAGACGCCGGTGGCGGCACAGAGAAGATGGATCCAACCCATAGGATGGGTCTAGTTGTGTTGACCCACTTTGCCGCCTCGTCGAGCTGCAGGATTCGAGGTTCGCTGCACCTTGAGATGTGGATGTCAGACGGCGCGGAGAAGACCCATCGAGAGTCATTCTGCAGTTTCATGCGGCCTCCAGGTTTGAAGACAGACACGTTGTATCGAGTTCCTCAGCCAAGAGCCGAACATCGCTGCGGCGAGAAGTGGTCTCCGGCTTGAATTGGTGGTTGTCAGCACGGTCCTCACGACTCCGGCATGCCGCCGACCTCACCCTCGTCCCCTTTCCTCCGCGACACTAGGATGTGGCCGCCTGCGAACTCGGATGCACGCTGCCTTGCCGATGCGAGAAGCATGAGCGTCAGACGGGGGACGCCCTGAGGAATTGCGGGCCACAGCGTCCTCACAGAAAGATCCGCCAGAAACCGGCCCACAGTCCGGAGCGGGTCGCCGGAGGCAGCCAGCGCCTCAATTGCCGCGAGGACCGGGCCACTCAATGCGTCGCCACGGCAGCGACGTTCCAGCACAGCGTTCGCTAGGTCGCTCAACGTGAGAGGGTCGCAGAGTGCGCGGATTGCACCGTCCGTCAGACTCTGACGGACCTGATCATCGATCTGATCGGGAAGCGGTGGCAACAAGGGCGACGTGGCGACCGCTCTAAGAAACGTAGCGATCTCCCCTTCTTCGTCCCGGTTCGCGTCGTCTCGATCATCGTCGGCAGACCACGGGCCGCAGCCATTCTTTCGATACCGCAATGCCGATTCGATCCTGTCTTCGAGAGAGGGTGTTGCTTTCAAATCGCGATCAGCCAGAGTCTCCTCGACGGCCGCTCGCAGATCATCGTGCTGTAGCGAAGAGATATCAGGCTCATCCTCTGCCGTTGCAAGCAGTCCGAGGTAGCGTGCTAGGTCCACCACCTCAGGGGAGGTGGTGGAACCGAGCAGCCCTATCATGGCTGCGTCAAATGGCGAGAGTGCCCGCCCTGATCTCCGTGCTCCGGAGGCGGCGGAGACCAAGTGTGCAAGCGGAAGCTGCAGTTCCGACTGGAACGCGAGTGCGGATACAAGCTGCAGGTACAGCGAAACGTCCGCTCCGAGTCCTCCGGGGATGTCTGGGACGTGTCCACTTTCGAGTAACTCATGGAAGTGCCGGGCGACAGCATCGTGCGGGGAACCTGCGCGCTCTAGCCGGTTGATCTGCCCAGTCAGTTCGTCGTCTGTCCCATTTCGCTCAGTGGCGCGGCCGACGCGCAGCGCGGTCTCGAGGAGACAGGCGCTGTCGATTGGCTCTATCAGCCGAAGAGCATCCGCGACTGAACAGTGCACAGCCTGCTGTACCGCGAGCATATTCCGAACCGTCTGGACCACGTTGGCCGCCCCCTCGTCGGCGAGCGTTTCCAAGTCGGCATCTGGCCTCGCGCCGTCAGCGACCGCCCGAAGGAAGTTCGCAACTGAGGCCCAACCGTCCCCGACCGACGCGAGCGCATTGAGTCGCTTCAAGTTCGGTTCAGCAATCGGCGTCTGCGTCGAGGCTGCCCAGAAGATCCCAGCGAGTAGGGCCTCCACGTCCACATTGGCGTACTGGCCCTGAGCAGCCTCGCGCGCGAATCGGAGGATCGTCTGCGTCCCTGGCGGAAGGGCATCAGGTACTTCCGGAATGTCCGCGCCCTCTGCGACGGCTCGGAGAAACGGCATGCACGCCTGCCATTCTCCGTTATCGTCACTGGGCTCCGTAGCCAAGTCGGCCTGCTGGCGTTCGGTGAGAGCTCTGATGTTGAAGCGCTGTTCCAGCGCAGCCATCATCAGCTCCTCCAGATCGACACCATGGCCCGCGATGACCTCCTGAACGTTCTTGAGATAGTTGCGTGGTCCTTCGGGAAGGGCGTCCGCTCGCGCGGGCAGTTCGCCATCTTGCAATAGGGCGCGAAAGCAGTCACTAGGCGTAACTTGTTCGCCCTCGTTGAGCATCGTCGAGCCGAGCATTGCGAAAGCTTCCGGAGGCATATCAATGCCGTCGAGGAACTGACGGATGATTGACGTCCTCAGGAAGCGGAGAAAGACGGGCGGTCGATCGTCGCGATTCCAGCGCTGGTTCCGATGCGAGTGGTCGATGAGCTCAGTCGCATTGTCGTAGTATCGCCGGTGGCTCTCCGGTGGACGCATGGCATCAAGAGCGGCGTCGGCCCCAATCCCGCGCGACCGCGCGCGACGTGGCCAGTCGACCACCAATCCACCAAGTAGTTCGTCGCTCGTGCCGGACTTGCAGGGTGCGGTGTACGGGATCACGAGCGATGAATCAAGCCATGGCAGGATCAGCGCACACTCACGAGTCAGGCTGATGCCGATCCAGTCCTGAGCGTGTTCGAGGCGTGCCGCGTCGATCAAAGGCGTTCCCAGGAACACGCCCTCGCCCTGGTTCATGATTGCTTCGCCAACTGCGATCGCGCCACGCAAGGGAATCCCAAGCGATAGGGCCTCGATGAGAACATCGGCGCAGCTCGCGACGAGCGACGACGCGTGCATCTCGCTCAGTGGCGCCCACAGCAGCATCGTATCGCTGAAGTGGGCGAACTCGACGGGGCGTAGCAACATTGTTGGGCTGTGTGCATCCTCCTCGACCAGCATCATTCCAATGGTTGGCTCGCCAGCACGCCCCTGAGCTGCGGCCATGAGTCGCGAATAGATGTTCTTCATGCGCTGAGGGCCCAGACGCCGGTACGTGCGCTCGAACCCAAGCACGTCGAGCACAACAACAATCCACACGCCGAACTCGGACGCCTTCGTCGGATCACTGAGATCCTCGACGTCATCAGAGGCTGCTGCGTCGTCCCCGAGAACCGACGACACCGGGATCACGCCAACTGCAGTGCAGCGCAATTCATTCGACTCCGGCGACACCACGGCTTTCGTTGCGCAAGCACGGGGATCGACGTACGCCGCAGCCGTCTCGCCGAACGTCCAGGCATCGCCGAGAAACTCCGGGTCAACGAGCGCTTTGTAGCGACACGTTTCGTCCGTCTCACAGGAGTCCCAGAGCTCGCGACAGCGGGCCACGTAGGCTTCGGTGGAAAGGCTATGTTTCGCAGGCATACCGGCTTCCAAGTACCTGGCGACCGCCTGCTCGAAATGAGGATCCGGAACCTGGGAATCGGTCATGACTGTCCTCTGCGCCGGGGATGTTGAGCAGTGCCTGCGCTGAGACGATTCTATCTCCATGCCCGACACCCTGACGCTAGTGGGGTCTCGAGCCGGTTGAAGAATTGGATGCGTAGCTTCCGCCTCAATCGACGACTGATAGACTTCATTCATCTAGTTGCTGGGCGTCTGAATTCACCAAAGGCGCACGTGAGTCGCGGAGCGGCCCCATTGGAACTCGAGGAAGATCGGCAGGACTCGCAGCATGGCCATCAGCGTTGGTGCCGAATCGGCGTCACCCTTTCCGCATATCGCTGGTCGATCCTTCCGTGAAATTTGATCCAGTGGAGGCACTATGAGTGACACCCACAACGCCTCCGCCGACGCCCAAGCAGCCTCACGAGGTCCACGGTTCGCGATCATCACCGCTCTCGGCAAGGAGTTCGCGGCTGTTCGCTCGGTTCTCGATGAACCTTCCGAACCTCAGTCCGTTAATCACATCGACCTTTGCACCGGCCGGGTTTCTGCGCTTGACGGCAGTGGGGATCACCTGGTTCCGGTGATCTTGCTCCGCAGGACGGGATCACACAGCGCGGCCGCCTCGGCTTCTGCTGTGCTGGCTCGATATCCGTCGCTCGAGTATCTGCTCATTGTGGGCATCGCCGGCGGCACCCCTCACCCCGCAAAGCCTGATGACCATGTGCGGCGCGGTGACATCGTGGTGTCTGACGCGCGAGGTGTGGTTCAGCGACGTGGACAAGACCCAAGTGACGTAGCCGTCAGTGACCGCCCATCCAGCGACCTCCTCGGCGCAGCAAGTCTCCTCCAAGTACCCGCGCCGAACGGTTCGCACCCATGGGAAGCGTACATCGAGCGAGTCTTGGCTGATGGCCAGCATAACCTGAGGAGGCCGCGTCAGGATCCTCTCTACTCCGCGAGCAATCCACCGATCAAGTTGCGCCACAAGGGTCCTTATGACCGTCGTGTCGGCCAGCCGTACGTCCATTTCGGGGCAATCGCAACCGAGCCCAAGGTGCTTCGCGACCCCTTGATACGGGATGCGCTGAGAGACGCGCATGGAGTCCGAGCCATCGAGATGGAAGCAGTGGGGGTCGCGGATGCCACGTGGCTGCACGAGAGTCGTTATCTCGTCATACGCGGGATCTCAGACTACTGCGACAGTCACAAGAACTTCATGCAGGAGCAATGGCAGGCCTACGCCGCACTCGCAGCAGCAGCATACGCAAGGTCGCTTATTGAGAGGTTTGCCGCACCCAAGGACGAGGAGAAGGCGGCTGCTTTGACACGGGCCAAACTACTTCTTGAAGACGCATACGCCAAGCCAGCGGGCGAGGTCGACGCCGCGCTGGTCGCGGAGGGACTTGCGGAGGCCGCGGCATTGGCGGAATCCGCAGGAGACCCCGCGATTGCACGCGTGGCCCACTTGCGGGCAGCGCGCCATCTGGAGATGCACTTGGTCGAATCGCGAGTCGGACGCGATGATCCTGTCTGGACTGACGCCATCACCACAATTGACGCGCACATAGCATCAGCAGAAGCGCTCGGCGCCGCACCGGGAATCGTGGCGGTGGAGAAGGCACTGCGATGGCGGCTTGGCGACGATCCCGAGCTGGTTCTGGCCCTATGCTCGGAGGCCGAGGCCCTTGGCATCGATGATGTCTGGCAAAGGGGCGATGTGCTCCTTGCCCGCATCCAAGCCCTTTGGCAGCTTGAGCGATTGCCTGAAGCGCGCCAGCTTGAAGACCAGGTGCACGCGCTGCTGAACGACCTGGAAGCCGAAGAACCAAGACTCGTGCTGAGTGCGACCTGGGTCCGAACGGTTATTAAGAGCGGCGAGTCCTGTACTGATGCGCTCCGTCAGTTCAGTGAATTGGCGGAGCGAGTGGATCGGGACGGCAGAGAGGCGAACGGCCGTCTCGTGACCATCATCGACGAAGTGGTCTGGGAGCTTGCGCGCCGGAAGATGTTCGCCGAGGCACTGACGCTCGCGGAAGTCCAATGGCGCGTAGCCACGAAATGCGACGCGGAGGACGCTGTCAATACCGCCCTCACGGCCTCACGCTTGGCGGTTGAGCTTGTAGATGAGGATTCAACGCGGGATTGGCTGGGACGTGCCGAGTCTCGGGCGGCCGACGAGCGCACCCGTGTCCCGCATGAGGCTGGTACCGCTGGACAGGTCATCCTGCTTCTCGCGCGCGGTTCTGCCCTCACCCGCATCGGTCAAGTGCTGGCGTCGCGCGGCGCCGACGCAGAACGCGCCTTGCTAGACGGTAAGTCCGCCCTTATCGAGGCGCACGCTCTTGCGGAAGCGCGCCAGACGGGCCTAGATGCGAACGCGCAGATGTTGCTCGTGGAAACACGTTGGTGGCTCGGCAACTCGTCTGAAGCGTTGGGGTGTCCGGACGAGGCAGCCGACTGGTTCAAGCGCTCCAGATCGGACGTAGCCATGTCCGACACCCAGTTCATTGCCGAGAGAGGCGCACCTGCATGGCTGGCAGAAGCGGAGAATCTCCGCCGCGCCGGGCGGCTGAAGGAGGCCCTACAGGCTGCAACGGACTTGATAAAGTGCGATTCTCTCATCGCGGCCGCGCCCCTGGTCGCGGAACGGGCAGTCGCATTCCATCAGTACATTGATCAGCGTGAGCTGCCTGTAGTTGACTGGTTCGGTTCGCGGCAAGCAACTGACCTCGCCACAGCCGTTGGCCGAACCTCCATGCATGAAGTAGTAGGAAGTCTGTACCGACCATTGGTTGAATGGTGGGACGCTTGGCGAACTGAAGAGCGAGAACCCGCCCGTGCGTTTCTTGATTTCTGGGGACGGGGCGGCTTCGCGCGCGTCGCTGCAGCTGTCCGGAGCGCGCCTCATAGGGCCATCGCGGTCGATGCCACAACTGTGGAAGAGATCCGCTTGTGGGCCCGCATCTTCTGCCCCCTATTCGACACTGTTCTGGTGAAGTGGAAAGGGCAACTCGGCGCGGAGTTCGGGATGCTCCCAATGCAGCTCGACTGGGGAGGCCCCGACGCATACGGGGGATGGGGTTACACCGTGACCGCGGGCACCTCCGTCTCGGACCCACAGGGTGAGGAATGGACGATCGCCATGGGTTGGATGAACCCAGTCCCTGCGGCGATCGCGCAGTTCCTCGCGGGCGAGGCACGCCAGTTGGTCTTGGCCGGGCGCCTCGTCCTTCTACCGGCTTCGCTTGTCGGCTGCAGTCAAAGCGCCGTGGGCTGGACTGACGACCTGCTCACGACTGGATTCTTGGGCGGCGTCGTCACCGCGGCGCAGTCCACCGTCTCTGACGCGGACACTCGGCCACAGCAACGGCTGGTCGATCTCCGGAAGACAACTATTCCGTACATCGAGAACGTCGGCCTAGATGAGTTGGCTCGCGTCCTAGCAGAAGCCGAAGACCAGCTTGACCCTCTGCGA
>JAHIQC010000156.1 GCA_018902765.1 Actinomycetota bacterium
GGCAGCGTGCTGCGCTTCCCTGAGCGCGCCGAGATGCCGTGGTCCGAGATGCCGACAGATGTGGAGGCGGTGGGCACGCGCGCCCGTGCTCTCAACGCGCTCTCAACCGGCCGCCCGGTCATCGTCGTGGCGAGCGCCCGCTCACTGCTTCGCGCGCTGCCGCCGCAAGGCTCCGCGGTCTTCACGCCGCTCGTGCTCGAAGAGGGCGCGCAGATCGAGCTTGATGACGCCGTCGCCCACTTGGCGCGTATGGGATACACACGAGTGGACATTGCCGAGGAACCCGGAACTTTTGCTGTCCGCGGTGGAGTGCTCGACGTGTTTCCCTCCGATGGGCAACAGCCGGTCCGAGCCGAGCTTCTGGGCGATGAGATCGAGAGCCTGAGACGCTACATCCCGTCGACGGGGCAGACCATCGGAGCCGCGGGGCTGACCGAGGTGTTCACGTGCAGAGAGATCGCGATCTCGGCACGCGCGGCCACGCGTGCCCAGCGCGCACTTAGGGACAAAGCCCTCAAGGATCCATTCGTGGCCTATCACCTCGAGTGCATCGAGAACGGCATCTACTTCAACGGTATCGAGCGCTACCTGCCGGTGTTCTATGAGCAGGAGGGTGTGCTGACCGATTACCTGGCGCCAAGTACCCTGCTGGTGCTGGCCGAACCGCGTTCCTTGTTCGACGATGCGGCCAGGCGACACGACGAACTTGCGGCGGCAGCCAAAGATGCGGGCGTGCCACTTGCCGGTCTCGTGGTCGAGCCTGCACGCCTCGATCTTGGCGGTCGTCAGCGCTTGATCCTATTGTCCTTGTTGCGCGCGGGTGGCGGCGTGGATGCTGAGATGACAGCTCGCAGGCCCGAGGTCTCGGGCGGCGAGGACAAGTTCGTAGGCGGACTACGCGCGCTCGTGGACGTGAACTACAGCGTCGTTGTGGCAGTCCCCGAGCGCCGGGCGCGCCACCGCATCACCGATATCCTCACCGAAGCGGGGCTGTCGGTGCGTGAGATCGGCCTGTCGACGGATCGAGAAGGCGCCAAGCCCACCGACCTGACGCGTGGGATGGTGCATGTCTCCTCGGCGGATGTCCCTGCGGGATTCGTCATTCCCGACGCGCGACTGGCCGTTGTGAGCATCGACGATATCTACCCGCGCTCGGGGCGTGCGCGTCGCAACACGCGCGAGATCGACCCGACGCGCATGACGTTCTCGTTCGCGCCGGGCGATTATGTGGTTCACGCGACGCACGGCATCGCTCTGTTCAGGGAGATGCAGCACAAGGAGGTTCTGGGCGCGCAGCGCGATTACCTCGTGCTGGAGTACGCCAAGGGCGACCGACTGTATGTCCCGGTCGACCAGATCGACCGAATCAGCAAGTATGTGGGCGCGGAAGGCAGCGCTCCTCGTGTGACGCGCCTGAACACCGCGGACTGGAGCAAGGCCACAACCAAGGCACGCAAGGCGGCGCGCAAGCTGGCATTCGACCTCGTTGACTTGTACGCGCGTCGCTCGGCCGTCAGTGGCCATGCCTTTGTGCAGGACACCACGTGGCAGGTCGAGATGGAGGCGATGTTCCCCTTCGAGGAGACGCCAGACCAGCTCGCCGCTATCGCGGATGTGAAGGCCGACATGGAGATAGACAAGCCGATGGACCGTCTGATCTGCGGCGATGTCGGCTACGGCAAGACCGAGGTCGCGATTCGCGCGGCGTTCAAGGCCACACAGGACGGCAAGCAGGTCATGGTCCTGTGCCCGACGACGATCTTGGCGCAGCAGCACTTCACGAATTTCTCAGAGCGCTACGCGCCGTTCGACGTGCGCGTCGAGGTCCTCTCTCGTTTCCGTTCCAAAGCGCAGCAAGCCGTCGCTTTGGAAGGATTCACCTCGGGCGAGGTCTCAGTCCTAGTGGGAACGCACCGATTGCTCTCACGTGACGTGACGCCTCGCGACCTGGGACTCGTGGTAGTAGATGAGGAGCAGCGTTTCGGCGTCGAGCACAAGGAGCATCTCAAGAACCTTCGCGAGCAGGTCGACGTACTGACGCTGTCCGCCACCCCGATTCCGCGCACACTGCAGATGTCGCTTTCGGGAGTCCGCGACATGAGCATCATCGACACCCCGCCACCTAACCGTTTCCCGGTCAAGGTCCATGTGGGGGAGTACGACGCTGATGTTGTCTCCGGTGCTATTCGTCGCGAACTGGAGCGGGGCGGTCAGGTCTACTTCGTGTCCAACCGTGTCAAATCGATCGACGAGGCGGTGCAGCGCGTGCGCGACGCCGTCCCCGAGGCGCGCATCGCCGTTGCGCACGGGCAGTTGAGCGAGAAGCAGCTCGAGTCGGTCATGGAGCGTTTCGCCGCCAACGAGGCCGATGTGCTAGTTGCCACGACCATCATCGAGTCGGGCATCGACAACCCGCACAGCAACACACTCATCATCGAGGACTCACAGCGTTTGGGGCTCGCACAGCTGTACCAGCTGAAAGGCCGAGTCGGACGCAGCCACGTCAAAGCGTTCGCCTATTTCATGTTCCCGCGCGGACAGGCGCTCACGGAGCAAGCGGTGGAGCGCCTCACCGCTATCCGAGAGCACGACGAGCTCGGCAGTGGTATCAAGGTCGCCATGCGCGACCTCGAGATCCGCGGCGCGGGCTCGTTGCTCGGAGCCGAGCAGCACGGCAACATGAGCGCGGTCGGCTTCGACCTGTTCGCTGAGATGCTTCGTGAGGCCGTCGCTGAGGTACGCGGCGAGCCCGAGATCGCATTCCCGGAGATCAGGGTCGATCTGCCTGTGGCTGCATTCCTTCCCGAGGAGTACGTCGCCGACGTCGACGAACGAGTGCTGCACTATCGCCGCATAGCCGGCGCGGTCAGCGTCGAGGCCGTGGCCAGGGTCGCAGATGATCTCACGCAGCGCCACGGCGCGTTGCCCGAGCCCGCCCGCAACCTGCTCGCGATCGCGCGCATCAAGGCGCTGGCGTCCGAGGCCCAAGTCCTGTCGGTCACCCTGGTGCGTCGCAGGCTCCGATTGGCGCCTGTACCGGCCGAGGGGCCGCATCGTGCGGTCCTCGCCCGTCAGGGAGCGATTTGGCTCGAGCGCGACAGTTCGATCACGATGCCGGTTGATTATGGAACTTCTGTGACGGATGCCGCTCAGGCCATGCTCGATGTTATACTCACGGGTGCCTAATCAGCGCTACGTCCCAGGAGGGTACATGAAAGCGTTTCGCGTTGTCGTCTCTCTCGCACTTGTCGCGGGGTTGTTCCTCGGAATCACCGGTTGTTCTGACAAAGACGTGGCAGCTCGCGTCAACGGTGAGGTCATCAAGAAGTCTGAACTCGATGCACAGGTAGACAAGCTCAAAGAGCAGTACCCACAGATGTTCGAAGGCGCTGACGGCGAAGGTCGCCTCATCGACTTCCAACAGCGTTTGCTCGACAACATGATCAACAACGTCCTGATCCGCCAGGCGGCCAAGGATGCGGGCGTCAAAGTCACCGACGCTGACGTCAAGAAGAAGATCGAAGAGCTCAA
>JAHIQC010000157.1 GCA_018902765.1 Actinomycetota bacterium
CAACGCTGGGCACACTACAAGTACGAGAACACGAAAGGAGCACGACATGATGCGATACGGATTCGAGGGTCAGGCCGGACACATGTTTGGCTACAACCCATTTGGAGGTTTGATGGTCGTGGGATTCATACTGTTCGCGGCGCTACTGGGCTGGGGTCTCTACGCCATGTTGCGTCGAGGTCACTCAGGCCAAATGGGCCACGTATCATCGACAGGAGCTGCCTTGATCGGGACTGGTCTTGCCTCGGGGCAGGGCGCTTCGGCGTCGGGCGATCCTTCCAATATCGTGCGCGAGAGATTGGCTCGCGGCGAGATTGATGTAGCTCAGTACAACGAGATAATCGCGGCGCTCCAGGCGCGCTAGGTCCGTCGCCCTCACATTCACCTCCTCATCGAACTCCCTCGCTCATCGTGAGCGGGGGAGTTTTCGCGTTACCGGCGATGTCTGACGGACATCGCTCTGACCTGCAGTGTCATCGTGTGGCCGCACGATGGGTCTCTAGTTGTTCGCAGATTGTAACGAGCCGGAAATGCGCCTTGCCCAGTACGGAAACATCCGGCTGGTTGCATGGAAGTCGCAGTGCCAACCGGTTGCTGCATCGGACCAAGATATGTCCTGCGAAACGGAGGTGCACACGGGATGGGTCCAGCAAACGATTTCACAAACACGGTAACTAAGGAGGTAGTCTCCATGTTCAAGCGCACGCTGTCGCTGGCGGGCCTTGCCGCCGCACTGATTCTGGCTCTCCCGTCGTTCGCGTTCGCCGCCGACCCCAACGGGGCCGAGACGCTGGCTGCGGATCCGACACTCGCGATTACGTTCATATGGATGCTCGTCGCGGCATTCCTCGTCTTCTTCATGCAAGCGGGCTTTGCGATGGTCGAGGCCGGCATGTGCCGGGCGAAGAACGCGACCAACCTCATGATGAAGAACCTGCTCGACTTCGTCATGGGATCGCTCGCGTACTTCGTCATCGGTTTCGCGCTCATGTACGGCGCTGATAAGGCGGGCATCATCGGCACGAGCGGATGGTTCATGCTCGGCGACAACTACGACGTCACGGTGTACCGCGATTTCATGTTCCAGGTCGTATTCGCGGCTACCGCCGCGACGATCGTTTCAGGAGCGATCGCCGAGCGTCTGAAGTTCTCGGCGTATCTGGTCTACTCCGTCGTCATCAGCGCCATCATCTACCCGATATACGGCCACTGGGTCTGGGGCGGTGGCTGGCTCTCTCAGATGGCTACCCCGTTCCATGACTTCGCGGGTTCAGGCGTGGTACATGCTCTGGGAGGATTCGTCGGCCTTGCAGGCGCCATGGTTCTTGGCCCGCGCTTTGGTAAGTACGGCAAGGACGGCAAGCCGCGCGCTATCCCGGGCCACAACATCCCGCTCGCGGCACTGGGCGTGTTCATCCTGTGGTTCGGCTGGTTCGGCTTCAACGCAGGCTCGACGCTCAACGGCAACGACCTTCGGATCGCCGTCATCGCAGTGAACACGAACATGGCAGCTGCAGCCGGTTCCGCAATAGCGCTCATGATCGTCAAGCTCAAGACGGGCAACTTCGACATCGGCATGGCTCTTAACGGAGCCCTTGCGGGTCTCGTGGCGGTCACCGCTCCTTGCGCAGTCATCGGCGGCGGCTCTGCCATCTTGATCGGCGCGGTCGCCGGTGCTCTTGTCGTCACGGCCATCTACACGGTTGAGAACATGGGCGTGGACGATCCGGTCGGCGCCTTCTCCGTACACGGGGTCAACGGCATCTGGGGCCTTATCGCAGTCGGCCTGTTCGCTGACGGGACCTACGGCGACGTCACCGGATTGTTCTTCGGCGGAGGCAGTGCACAGCTCGTGTCTCAGCTCATCGGAGCTGCTGTGGTAGCGCTGTGGGCATTCGGCCTCGGGTACATCACCTTCAAGGTGATGGACATAACGTTCGGGATTCGCGTCGCTCCTCACGAGGAGATCCGCGGCCTGGACATTGATGAGCACGGCAGCCCGGCATACCCGAACTTCCTGATCGTAGAAGAGTAAGCACGAGACCCCACCGAGGAGGTGAAGACCGTGAAGAAGATAGAGGCGGTCATTCGGCCCGAGAAGCTGGATGACGTCAAGGTGGCCCTCGAGGCTGCCGGCTACCCGGGATTGATGCTCACCCGCATCGAAGGTCACGGCAAGCAGAAGGGCCTGATGCAGCAGTTCCGCGGTCGCCAGTACAAGGTGGAGCTTCTCCCCAAGTACAAGATCGAGGTCATCTGTAGCAACGCAGATTGTTCCAAGCTCATGGAAGCAATCGCGAGTTCTGCCCGCACAGGCGAGGTCGGAGACGGCAAGATCTTCGTAAGCGACATCGCTGACGTCACTCGAATCCGTACCGGCGAGACAGGTGACACAGCTATCTAGAGCGTCACCATGCGACATCGCGGCAGGGCGGGGAAATGGCGAGACTCCCCGCCCTGCACGCTTTCTCAGGACCTGACCTACAAGCCCAACAGACCCAGCCGAGGACCCGCTATGAAGCGCATCGAAGCCATACTCCGACCAGAGAAACTTGAAGGTGTTCGTGCCGCGCTGGACGGGCTCGAGCGCATGGGCATGACCGTCATCGAGACCAAAGGCCATGGCGTCCAAGGCGGGCTGTCTCAGGCGTGGCGCGGTGGCGAATACCACGTGAGCCTAGTGCCCAAGGTGATGGTGATCGCGGTTGTTCACGACCATGAGGTCACCGAGACGATCGAGACGATCGTGGCGGCGGCGCGAACAGGCGTCATGGGCGACGGCAAGATATTCGTGGCACCAGTAGAACAGGTCGTCCGAATCCGCACTGGCGAAGCAGATACTGAGGCGCTTTAGCACCGCGCGAAAATTCATTTGCTCGCAACCCACATGAAACATAAGCTGCCTACGCTTCTTTGTAGGATCGCATCAGCCACCCCCACGGCCGCGCACTCGTCCGAAAAACCGCCGCACAACGAAGTGCGGCGAATCGTCGGTCGATTCGCCGAGCTGCGAATGAGAGCCCCGGGATGACTTGATCCTGTCATTCCTATTGGTCGGTATTCGTATACGTGGAGGTGAATGGCTCGTGAAGAGTCTTCTCGCTGGCCTGCGCCAGGGCTTCAATCCTTGGCGCATCATGACTCGAGCGGCGACACGCACGCTTGTAATCGCGGTCGCCGCATTGCTCTTGACCGCCGGACTTGCGTGGGCAGGCGGTGACCCCACCGGCGCTGCGACCGGCACGGCGGTTGATGTCGCCGCTGTTGCCGCCGGCGCTCCGACTCTTGGTGAAGTGGCACAGGATCTAGGACACCTGAAAGTCGGGACGAATATGTTTTTCGTCATCGTCGGTGTCGCCCTCATCTTCTTCATGCAAGCGGGATTCATGCTCGTCGAGACCGGCTTCTGCCGTTCCAAGAACGCAGCCCACGTCGCGATGACGAACTTCATCATCTTCGCCGTGGGCGCCTTGGCCTACTGGGCTGTCGGGTTCGGACTTCAATTCGGAGGTTTCGGAGCACTTGGGACGCTGGGCGGCGCCAACCTCCTGAACAGCTCGTTCTCACTGGGAACCGGCTTCGGGCTGTTCGGCATGAAGGGCTTCTTCCTTCAGAGCGGCGGCACCTACGACGTGACGGTCTACGCATTCTTCCTGTTCCAAATGGTGTTCATGGATACCGCCGCCACGATCGTCACGGGCGGCATGGCCGAGCGCTGGAAGTTCTCTGCGTTCGTGCCGTTCGGGGTGTTCATGGGTATGGTCGTCTATCCGATCTTTGGTATGTGGGTCTGGGGCGGCGGCTGGCTTTCTCAGCTGGGCACGACCATGGGCCTTGGTCACGGCGTCTTGGACTTTGCGGGTAGCTCTGTCGTGCACGCGGTCGGCGGGTTCTCCGCCTTGGCCGGGGCGATCGTGCTCGGTCCCAGGATCGGCAAGTTCAAGGATGGCAAACCCGTGGCCATTCCGGGGCACCATATCCCCATGGCGGTCCTCGGCACGATCATCCTTGTGTTCGGCTGGATGGGCTTCAACGGTATGTCGACTCTGTCGAGCGGGGACCTGAGACTGTCGGTGATCATCGTCAACACGATGCTCGCAGGCTCGGCCGGTTGCCTTGCCGCGATGTTCTTGGTGTGGAAGCTGTGGGGACACCCCGACCCCTCCATGAGCGCCAACGGGATGCTCGCCGGTCTTGTAGCCATCACAGCTCCGTGCGCATTCGTGAACACCACGGGGGCCGTGCTGATCGGAACCACCGCGGGCCTACTCGTTGTGGGCTCGGTAGTATTCATTGAGCGGGTGATGAAGGTTGATGACCCGGTTGGCGCAGCATCGGTCCATGGCGTGAACGGACTGTGGGGCATGATCGCACTGGGTCTGTTCGCCGACGGGACATACGGCTCCGGCTTCAACGGCATTGACGGAGCAGTCCGCGGCCTGTTCTACGGCGGCGGTTTCGGCCAGCTCGGCGCCCAGCTGATCGCCTGCGTGGTCGTGGTCGTTTGGGCTTTCGGTCTTCACTACGCGTTCTTCAAGGCTCAGGACGCGATCATGGGTATCCGCTCCTCCGCCGAGGACGAGATCGCCGGGCTCGATATGACTGAGATGGGCATCTTGGCCTATCCCGACTTCGCTGGATCCGGGCCGCTCGGCGCCGGAATCATCGAGACGGACTCCCATCCGTCGGGATATGCAGCAGCCCACACGCCCAAGCAAAGCGCATAGAGGAGAGACTCCATGAAGGAGATAAAGGCGATATTTCGTCCCGACAAACTCGCGAACGTGAAGCAGGCGCTCGAGGACCTGGGACACGCTGGGGTAACCGTGATCGATGTTCGCGGACACGGAATCCAGAAAGGCGTGGTTCAACAATGGCGTGGGCAGGAGTACTCGATCGACCTGCTCCCCAAGACGATGGTCATCGTTGTCGTACACGACCACGAGGCCCTGGACATCGCCCAGGCCATTGCGGCCGCCGCGCGTACCGGCATGATCGGCGACGGCAAGATCTTTATCGGCGATATCGGTGAAGTGATAAGGATCCGCACCGGCGAGACCGGGGGCGAGGCACTCTGATCGCTTCTTGTGACCAAGCTTGACACCCTCGACCGACGGGGAGTGCCCGGGCAGACACAAAAGAGAGCCCGTGCGCAAGTGCACGGGCTCTCTGTGTTCTGTGTAGCCGGGATGGCCTTCGCACCGCCCGAGGTTACCCTAGAAAGGGATGCCCTTGAGAGCCTATTGGCCAAGTGAGTGGTCCCTCTTGGCCTCACCCTCACGCGATCCAGGGGCTTTTGCCCGAGTCTTCGGCGGCCAGACTCGCATTCCAACGAACCTTACAGGTCGCGTCTTCCTGACGCGTCGCAATCGAACCGATAACTGACGTACTAGGTATCTACTGCCAACTCCTTCAGCGTACGGCCCGCCCGAAGCTCTTCATCTGCCATCCCGGCTGAATCTGGATTTCATTCACCGGATGATATGCACCTTCCTTGTCAACGTCGCAATCGGGTGTATCCCAATCGCCTGCTCTATCTATACCCGCATTTCTGTCGAATATCGCCCATGGGATGCAAAACGACTCCCCGAAGGGAGCCGTTCGTTCGGTTCACTTGCAACCAAAGGTCACTTTAGCGCGTCGAGCTGTTCACGCATCAGCTTCACCGGCTGTTCGCCCAGAAGCCTGCTGGCCTCTTTGCCGTCCGAGTTCAAGAACACGAACGTCGGCACCGCACTGATCCCATACTTCTGACCGAGACTGGCTGCCTGCGGATCGTTGTCCGCATCGATGAGTCGGAACTCGACCTTGCCTTCATACTCCTGCTTTAGCCCGTCGACCACGGGCTTCATGGTTATGCAGCTGGGTCACCAATCGGTGTAGAACTCATAAAGCACCGGGCTGTCTAGCGGCTTCTCGTCGGCGGTTGGGGCCGCTGCGGCAACCGCGCCGCGCTCCACCTCGCCCGCCCAGGCAACCATGCCCTGGTTGAAGTGGTATATCTTCTTGAATCCAGCGCCCTTGAGGTACTCGACCGCCCCCGCGGAACGTGAGCCCGTCGCGCAATACACTGCCACCGGCACCGCTGGATCGAGCGAAGAGGCCACCGAGGAGAGTTGATCGACCGGCATGTTGATCGCAGTGGGAATGTGTCCGGCTTCATACTCTCCGGACGTCCGCACGTCTATGATGACGGTGCCCGCCTGGGCCAGTTCGGACACCCGATCGGCGCTGACGTTCTCAACCTGCGCCCCGCTATCGCTGGGGCTGAACATCATGAACCCGACGCCGACAATCGCCAAGGCGGCGACCGCCCAGATGATGGCTTTGGTGTTGGCTTTGGTGTTGGCTTTGGTGTTGGCTTTGGCGTTGGCTTTGGTGTTGGCTTTGGTGTTCTTGTTCTTCATCGGCTCCGCTTTCTCGAAGGCCGTCAGTGTTGCCGCATTATACCCCTAGGGGTATCTACCGCGCAACTCCGGCCGACATGAAGTCCAAGGTCGGGGATAATAACGGTATCGCGGTATGAATACGTCTAGAGCAAAGTAGCGGCCAGCATTTGCGTACCGCGTGGGGAGGACCCGTCAATAGCACCGGGAGTCTGTTCGTGTCCCAGAATACCGAACGTCCTGCCACGCCCGATTCACATCCTCCGTTTCGCGCCGAACTGTACTCTGCAGAGCGGCTGGCTCAGTGTGCGCGCGAGCTTGCTCAAGCTCAGTCGTGGACTTCAGATCTCGCGGAGCTGGATTCTCCCCTTTCGGACTTACTCACCTTGGCAGCCACAGAGCTCGCACACCATTACGCGCTCCTAAGTGAAGCGGTTCGACTGCAGCATCCGATCTCTCCTGCTGCGGAGTGGTTGCTGGACAACTACTACCTGCTCGACGAACAGATGCGGCTCATTCGAGACGACCTGCCCGCCAATTACAGTCGCGAGCTTCCTCGGCTCACATCGGGTCCATTCGCACAGTACCCTCGAGTCTTTGAGTCCGTCACGGAGCTTCTTTCGCACACGGACGCTCGAATCGACGAGACCGTGCTGACCAGGTTCGTCGACGGGTTTCAAGATGTCTCTCCCTTGTCCATCGGTGAGATCTGGGGAATACCGATCTCTTTGCGCATAGCCCTGGTCGAGAATCTCCGGCGGTTGTCTGGCCGGGTCGTGGCGACGCACATCTCCACGCGCGCGGCCGACGAATGGGCCGACGCGCTACTCACCGCGGTCTCGGACAGCGCTGACTCGCTCCGCGAGATGGTATCCCGCCTCGAAACGCAAGCTGACAGCGCCGATTCGGTCTTTCTGATGCGACTCGCGCAGAGGCTCTCAGGCCAAGACACCGGGATCGAGGTGCTGGGCGCGTGGCTTGAGCGCCGATTCCACGACGCGGACATCGATCTGGACGAGCTCGCCCACGGCCTACAGCAGAGTCAAGCGACCGACCAGGTCTCAATCGCCAACTCGATCACCTCGATTCGCTTCTTGGACGCTTATGAGTGGCGAGGATTCTTCGAACACTCGAGTTTCGTTGAGCAAATACTGCGAGAAGATCCAATCGGCGTTTACGCTCGCATGGATTTCAAGAGCCGCGACCGATACCGCCACGCATTGGAAGGAATCGCCAGACGGTGCCCGCTGGACGAAATCATGGTCGCGGAAGCCGTCGTCAGCTGGACGCTTGATTCACTGGCCCGAGTACCATCCGATGAGATCAGTGCTCACGTAGGCCATTATCTGATCAGCTCGGGCCGCTTCAATCTGGAAACGAGCGTCGGATACCGGCCCCGTCTGCGCGAACGACTGTATCGCGGCCCGCTCGCGCGCAGGGGCCTGTTCTATTGGGGGATGCTCGGAGGCGCCACCTTGGTGCTCGAGGTCGTGCTGCTTATGGCCATTGCGCTATCAGGCGCGAAGCCGTGGCCATTGCTCGCGGTGGGCCTGCTCGCGCTCATCCCATTGTCCGATCTCGCACTGACGGTGACGAACCGCGTGTCGACGTGGGTGTTCCCTCCGCGCATGATGCCCAAGCTCGATTACCTGAGCCCTGTGCGCGAAGCCCACAGGACGCTCGCCGTAATACCGGCGCTGTTCTCCTCGGCCGCAGCCGTGCGCCACGTCCTGGACAACCTCGAGGTCGCCTACCTGGCCAACCGAGATGAACAGGTCATCTTTGGAGTGCTGGGCGATCTCAAGACCGCTGCCGAGGAACACCTTCCCACGGACGACGCCGTCATAAGGTCCGCTGTCGACGGCATCGAGGTACTCAACGCTCGGTACTTGGCAGAACATGGGCGGAGTCCTTTTTGTCTGTTCATCCGAGAGCGACGGTACGACCCGCGGGAGCGCTCGTGGATGGGCTGGGAGCGCAAGCGCGGGGCGCTCGTGGAGCTTAACCGCGCCCTGCGGGGCTCGAACTCGACGTCCTTCAGCCACAGGGTCGCGCCGAAGGATTATCTCGCCTCAGTGACCTTCGTGATCACACTGGACTCAGACACGGTGCTTGCACGCGATGGAGCTCGCAAGCTCGTGAGCACGATAGCCCATCCCCTGAACCGCGCGATCCTGCGGCCTGGCGACAAGCGGGTGAGTGCTGGGTACGGCCTGATACAACCGCGTGTGGGAATGTCTCTGCCGGCATCATCGCGCTCCTTCTTCGCGTGGCTGTACTCCGGTGTCACGGGCGTCGACCCCTACGTCGGTGCCGTTTCGGACACCTACCAAGACGTGTTCGGGGAGGGCAGTTTCACCGGCAAGGGCATCTATGAGGTCAGTGTGTTCAACGCGGTGCTTGAGGGTCGCTTCCCCGATGACACACTGCTGTCGCACGACCTGATCGAGGGCTGCTACCTGCGTGTCGGTCTCGCCAGCGACATCGAGGTGCTCGATGATCACCCAGCGAGCTATCTATCACACATGGCGCGAATGCACCGGTGGGTCCGCGGCGACTGGCAGACGCTTCCATGGCTCGGGGCTCAAGTCCCGACCACTGGCGGCCACGAGCCCAACGTGCTCACCGTGCTGCATCGCTGGAAGCTTGTGGACAACATCCGTCGGTCGCTCGTGGCGCCGTCTCTCGTCGCCTTGGTGACTGCCGGCTGGTTGCTACTGCCTGGACCCGCATGGGCCTGGCCTTTGGCACTGAGCCTCGTCGTGTTCTTTCCCGTGTACTTCAATTTCGTGAACTCGCTCGTGTTTCGCGCCCACGAGGTGACGTTCAGCTCAAGCGCCAGGTCGGCCGGACATGACTTCGGTCGCGACTCAGCGCGCGCCCTTCTTGCCCTGTCTCTCATGCCGCACCAAGCGCAGGTCATGCTCGACGCCGCCGCCAGAGCCCTTTGGCGCATGAACATCTCTCATCGCAACCTGCTCGAATGGGAGACCGCCGCCGACGCCGACAAACGCCTCGGATCGGGACTTGGGGAGTTCGTGAGGCGCATCGGCCCGGCATCTGCGCTAGCGACCCTGCTCCTAGTCCCTGCGGCAATTCAGAGCTCCGCCCGAGCGGCGGTCGCCTCAGGGCTCGCGCTGCTATGGCTCGCGGCGCCGGTGCTCGCGTGGCGTGTATCACTCGTAACGCCCAGAACGGCACCTGAGATATCGGGTGAAGACGCGCTCGAACTGCGCCGTCTGGCAAGAAGGACCTCGCGCTTCTTCGAGACATTCGTGACCGAAGAGGGCCACCATC
>JAHIQC010000158.1 GCA_018902765.1 Actinomycetota bacterium
GTAGAGCCGGGCGTGCAGGTACGCGGTGTACAGGAACCACATCATGATCGACATGTTGACTTTACCGCTCCACCACCACGACTCGCCCCGCCAGGCCAAGATCGCCCACGGGAAGCCGAGCAGCATCCCGAGCGTGAGTGGCAGATAGCCTAGGCGCGCCCAGCGATACGCGGTGGACTCGTACCCGCTGAACCGGGTCCGCACCATCTGGATGGTCGCGACGAAGGAGACCGCGAAGGCCCCGTAACCCAAGAACAACAGCGGGGGATGCACCCACATGTACCAGCTGTTGTAGTAGTACTGGCGCGATGCCTCCATCCCCTGATAGGCACCCTGGATGGCCTGGGGCACTCCCGATCCGAGTGCCTGCAGGTAACCCATGTACTGGCCGAGGAACTGCGGGAGAGGCTCGGTGAACGGGCGGCCGAACAGGACCGCGGCCGACGCAAGCACCGCGGTGACAAGTGCGATGCCTGGCAGGAGTTCTTCGCGGTGACGCTTCGCCAAGACGCCCATGACCGCGACCACGAGCGCCCACACGTAGAGCTTCTCGGATTCGACCCATACCGATACTGCGATATGGCCGGTTACCGCCCCGGTGTCCGGACTGGTCACGACGCACAGTTGGTACAGACGCCAATGGAACCAGATCAGCACGCCCTCGCCTGCCGCGAGCAGCAGGGCCATGGCCGTGAGTGCACGTGAAAGATGGACCCGCATCGTCGGCAGGAGGGCGGCTGCGGCCAACACGACGGCGAAGCCGACAACGAGTGCCTGAAGCGGCGAGCCGATGGCGGCCAGCGTGCGTGTCGACGCGAGCACGGCGTTTTGTGTGGTGATCGGGTCCACGGGTCTCCTTTGGGGTGATGGGCCAAGTATACGTAAAGCCCGGGCGTCGGCGATTGCCCAGCACGCGCTGCGGGCTGTACACTGCTAAAACCCCCTGATGCTTAAGGACCACCCGACCAAGCCGGAGGTGCCGGTGAGTCCGACCCGCTGGGTAAGAAGGCTGCAAAGACGCGCCATGGTGTCCTGGCGTGAGCAGCCCACCCGTTATGACATCGAAGCGATGCAGGCCAATATCGAACGCGTCGGACTCGTTATCCGGGTTCGCTGGGCGCTCGTGGCCGCGCTCGCCATCTTCTCGTTCCTCGGCGGATGGGCGTACGCCCTTGTAATCCCAGCCGAGGACCTCGCAAAGAACATGGCGATCCCCGCTGTCGCGCTCGCCTTCGTCTTGGCCTACAACACCTTCTATCAAAAGACGTATCGCCGCTTAGGCAACATCGCGGTGCTGAACCATGCGCAGCTTCTGTTCGACTCATTGGTGGTCACCGTGCTCGTGTACTACAGCGGCGGCGCGCACTCGTGGTTCTGGGCGATGTACTCGCTGTTCATCCTCGAGGCGGCGTTCATCCTGCCGAAGCGCTGGCACACATGGGCCATCGCGGGCTTCGCTTTGGCGGCGAACGGCTTCGTGGTCTGGGGCTCGTACTTTGGTTTGCTTCAGCAGATCAGCGTGCCATTCATCACGAGCGACCTTCACGACAATCTCACGTTCGTTTTTGTGCGCTACCTGTGGCAGGTGACCGTTCTGTGCGGCACGGCGACGGTGGCCACCCTCATGACAGCCGCGTTGCGCCAGCGTGAAGCGCAGCTCAGGGGTTCCTCGGTGATCGACGAAAAGACCGGGCTTTACGATCGCGCTTACTTCTTGCGCCTGCTTACGGCCGAGACATCTCGCGCCCAGCGCGACGGCCGTTCGATCGGGGTGCTGTTGCTCGACATCGACGATTTCGACCGCTACAACCGCATGTTCGGAATCGAGCGCGGGGACCGCCTGCTCAAGGCGCTCGCAAATCGTATGACCGAAGTCGCGCGCGGTTTTGGTCGTTCTGACTCCGGCGTCAATATCACCTGTCGCTGGGGTGGCGAGGAGTTCGCGGTGCTGTTCGCGGAAAACGCGCTCGGGAGCAACTGCGCGGCCGACGAGCTGCGCTCGATGGCCGACACGCTTCGCGAGGCGGTGGCCTCCGTGCGGATCGAGGATGCCGGCGTCACCGTGAGCGTGGGCGTAGCATGCTATCCGGCAGATGGCTCCTCGGCAGATGACCTGTTGACTGCGGCCGACGAGGCACTGCTCGACGCAGCCGGTCGCGGTGGCAATGCCGTGTCGCTGGCCTCCGAGCTCTCAGACTGATGCGCCGCGCGGCAGTCGCTTCCGGTGCCATTGCATGGGCCCTGCTGCTCGTGGGCCTGGCCCTGCAAGTCCTGCTGACGCCCGGGTTCACGCGCGCCTTGGTCACCCGCGTCGGCTCAACTGAGCTCACCGGGCTTACACAGACCCGAACCCTCGAACTCGCCGAGGAGGTCCGCGCGTACGTCACATCGAACGACGCGGCGGCGCTTCCGGCTACAGTCGACAGCCGCGACGGATTTGACGAGCGGCAGGCGCACCATTTAGACGATGTTCGCGGCGTCATGCGTGCGGCTTCGGCACTCACCTGGGCACTCCTAGCCGGCGCTTTGGTTTGGTGCGCCGCGGCTCTGCGCGGGCATGAGTCGTCTCGGGGGCTCCTACGTGATGCGCTGCTCGGATCCGGAGCGATACTCATCGTGACGCTCGTGCTTGCGGGCCTCTCCGGACTCGCTGATTTCGACGCTCTCTTTGCGCGCTTCCACGGCTTGTTCTTTGACGCCGGAAGCTGGAAGTTCTACGAGACTGATCTGATCATCGAGCTGTTTCCGGAGCGATTTTGGATCGTCGCCGGGGGCGCTTGGGCCCTGCTTGTGGCGTCGTTCGGATTGAGTGCGGCGCTCTGTGCGAGGGCGATGGACGCAGCCCGAGACAACGCCGCAGGAATGACGAAGAACACAAGAGGCATGAC
>JAHIQC010000159.1 GCA_018902765.1 Actinomycetota bacterium
AGGGCACCAGATGATCGGGGTTGGACTCGCAGCTGACTTCGCGAATCGAGAAGAGCGACTTGGCGCGATCGATGATGTCGGTGAGCTCGTCGATCATGACGGTAGGCGTACCGCCGCCAATGTACATGGAGTCAAAGTCGTAGCCCAGATCGGCCACCATCTGCAGCTCGCGCTTCAGGCTCGCGAAGTACGGCAAAGCGCGCGCCTCGGAGAACGGGAAGCGGTTGAACGAGCAGTAAGGGCAGAGCCTCGTGCAGAACGGTATGTGCACGTAGAGCATGTACTTGCGGCCTTGAACCGGACCGGGCAACGTACGCACATCGGCAGGACTCAGCTTCAGATACTCGTTGTTCGAGCGTCGGACCTGGCTTGTCAAAAGACGTTCAGCAAGCATTCGCCCCTAGTCCTTCCAGGCGTCCCGGCCGCGCTGGGCCTTCGCGCCTATATCGGTACGGAAGAACATGCTTTCCCAGGTGATGCAGTCCACGGCGTCGTAGGCACGCTGCCGCGCCTCGGCGAATGAGGCGCCGAGCGCCGTCACGTTGAGTACGCGTCCACCAGCGGTCAGCAATGTGCCATCGGCGCTGAGCGTCGTTCCGGCGTGGTACACCGTCACGCCAGGGATCACCGCAGCGCGCTCCACGCCCAGGATCATCTTTCCTGTCTTGTACTCTCCCGGATATCCGCCACTCGCTATGACAACACTCACCGCCCATTCGGGCTTCCATGCCAGATCGACGTCGGCCAAACGCTGCTCCGCACATGCGAGCATAATCTCGGCTAGGTCGCCATCCAAGCGCGGCAACACGACCTGGGTCTCCGGGTCGCCGAAGCGCGCGTTGAACTCGAGGAGCTTTGGGCCCTCGTCGGTGAGGATGAAGCCTCCGTAGAGCACTCCTCGGTAATCGATGCCCTCTGACCGAAGTCCGGCGACGGTGCGCTCCATGACATCGAGCATCGCGTCGTACTCGGCGTCGGTCACGATTGGTACGGGCGAGTACACGCCCATACCGCCGGTATTGGGGCCCTCATCGTTCTCGTAGGCGCGCTTGTGGTCCTGCGCCGGCGCCATCGGCACCACAGTGATGCCATCAGTGAACGCGAGTAGCGAACACTCGGGGCCAGTGAGGAACTCTTCGACAAGCACGGTGTTGCCAGCCTCGCCGAAACGGCCCTCGAAACACTCCTTGATCGCCTCTCGAGCCGTGTGCACGTCCATCGCCACGGTCACGCCCTTGCCTGCGGCAAGCCCGTCAGCTTTGATGACTATCGGTGCGCTTACCTCGCCCAGATAGCCGAGCGCCTCCTCCAGATCGGTGAATGCCGAGGAAAAGCCCGCCGGAAGCCCGTGACGAGCCATGAGTTCCTTGGAAAACGACTTGCTTCCCTCGAGTCGAGCGCCGGAAGCACCGGGGCCGAACACAGGGATACCCGCTTCGCGGACGACATCAGCAACGCCTGCGACGAGCGGAGCCTCGGGGCCGATGACCACGAGACCGACATCGTTCGCCAACGCGTAGCCGGCAACAGCGTCGCCGTCTTCGACGTCGAGCGATATGTTCTTGGCGATTCCCGCAGTGCCCCCGTTGCCGGGTGCGACGTGGATATCGGTGACGAGCACCGACTCGGCGAGTTTGACGACTATGGCGTGCTCGCGGCCGCCGCCGCCAAGAACGAGGATGCGCATGGAGGAAGGCCCCCTGAAAGTCGATGATTCATGCGTTCGAATGTGATTGTAGCCGAAAGTGCGCGCGGCACCGCGCGTTGGGAGGTGGTACGGTCAAGATCACCGCAGTTGGGAAAACCCTCTCGAATCACCCGCAGCGGACGATGGACGCACTCAAGAAGAGCGACGAGATCGAGTCGCCCGTGCGCTGCAAGTGGGCACCCAAGGGCTAGTCGACTGCCGCACTCGCCTCCGCCCATACGCTCTTTGCCACGGCGTTGGGGCCTCCAAGGAATCGAATCTCCTCAATCGCCGATGCGTTTGCTGTGAGGCGGGTCTTGACCGCCGCCGGCAGTGAGTTCTTGCGGGTGAGCATGAGCACGCTGCCCGTGCGTCCCTGCAACGGGCCTCCCGCCAGGGCGTCGGCGTAGGTATTCCCGCTAGCGAGTGCCACGTGCGCGTAGTCCAGTCCGAACTGGGCCACGGCCCAGTCGGTGAGCAGCGCTGACGTCTCATAGCGGTCAGCGCCACCGATGCGCGTGACCGATGGTGCCCCGAACGTTGCAGCTAGACTCGCCTCGGTCGAAGCCGGTATCGCGGCAGTCCCGCCGACCACCACAGCACTGGTAATCCCGGCGCCGGTCATCTCGTCGAGTGTGTCTTGCGTGATCCCCGATGCGTCGACCATGAACACAGGGAGCTCACCGGCCCAGATCAACGCCGAAGACGCGAGAACATCAGCGTAGGTCTCGCCTGTGGCAACGAGCGCCAAAGTCGCCGGCTGTGATGCGTGCGCTGCCACGTAAGCTCCGACCTCGCGGGCTGTCCCGTAGCGGTCATCGCCCCAAAGGCGAATCACGTCGTCGCCTCCAAGCCAGGTCTTGAGATCGAGTTCCGCCTTGAGCGGCACCACCGACTCACCGCCGACGATGATGGCGCGATCGGGCTGCAGCCGACGGATCTCGATCATCGGGTCATACTCGATAGCCGGATACCAGGAAGGGTAGCCGTAGTAGCCCCAGGGCTCGTACACGGCGCCCGTGAGAATGATCGGTGCATCTGCCACGCCAGCGACACTCGCAGCAAGAAGAGCGTCCGGCCAAGATACGCCTGAGGCAATCACCACTGTGCCAGTAGTGATGTGCGAAGTGCTGTCATCGATTCCGAGCGGATACGCGGCCTGGGTGATTCGCTCGGCCGTCTGAAAGCGATGTGGGCCGTAGATCGGGGACACGGGCGTGACCGCCGGGTTGCGCGTGATGTTGATCCAGCCGAAATCCCCGGGCTCGAAGCTGTTGTACTGAGCGTTCACCTTCCGGGTGCCACTAGTGGTGCTCGACCAGCCGATCCTTGAGACCTTCACATAGCACGTACTGCCCCACAGAGAGTTCCAGTAGGTGTTCCAGTCGGTGAGGTACAGATCGAAGGTGAAGGCGCCCCACTCGTCGGTCGTCTGCTCGGCGACCAGCCTCGTGCCCTCATAGAGCTCAACGCTCGCGTACGGCACCGGGTCCAAACTCCCGGACTCCACAACTGTGCCGATAAAGGCAGGTGGTCCCTCAGCCATCGCCGATGCTGGGAACATCCCAAGCACAAGTATGCCGAGGACAACAACCCTGATCACTCGCGAAATACGCACCACGGACCCCCAGTCCTAATTGACTGCGCCTCTCCCAGCGCAGCCCAATACGCGTGTGCTCAGAATAGCGCAAACCTACGACACGCAGGACACTTCTAATCAGCACAATTCGCCATGCGACGCATATTACCTTGACAGACATAGTAGTATGTCTCATGATGCACTTCGAAAGGAGGCGGCCATATGGGTGACACACCGATCAGCAGTGACCTCATTCGGGGGCACATCGACACCATCGTGCTGGGACTGCTCAGCGCGCAGGACCGCTACGGATATGACATCTGCAAGCAAGTGACCCTGCTCTCCGACGGCGAATACGAGCTCAAGGAGCCAACGCTCTACTCCTCGGCAAGGCGCATGGAGGCCTCGGGGCTCATTCGCTCCTACTGGGGCGAGGAATCTCAAGGGGGACGGCGCAAGTATTACGCGATCACGGAACAGGGCAGCACCGCCTACCGAAGAAATCTGGATGACTGGAAGCGCGCGCGCATACTCATCGACCGCCTGGTCTCGGGCGAGACCGGGAAGGAGCAGTAAATGGAAGCGATCAAGTACTACGTGAAGGGTGCTTTCCAGGGCGTGACGGAAACGCCGCAGGTTTTGGAACAGCAAGAGGAACTCATCGCGGATCTCACCGCAAAGGTCGCGGACCTCGTCACCGAGGGTCGCTCGCAGGATGAGGCACTCGGTATGGCGATCGCGTCGATGGGCGACCTCTCGGCGCTCGTGGCGGAGTTCGAGGCCCCTGGCGACCGGCCGTCGGCCATTCCAACTGCCACCGTGTATTCGAGCAGTCTGGACTTGCACGTGGTTGCCCTAAGTGTCGGCGTCGGAGCCTTGCTCATGCTCCTTTGCACGGTTCTGGGCGCGCTTACCGGCGCGATCCAGCCAGGCGCCGGGCTCGTCATGCTGGCGACACTGGTGGCGGCGGCGTGGTGGCTCCGCGGCGCATACCTGCGCTTCGCGGCCGACCCGGACGCAGTGGAAACGCGTGAACTCGCGTTCAAACAGCGCAAGCTGTGGTCCCTCATGCCTTGGGCAGGAGTATCCTTCGGCGCGATGGTACTCAACATCGCCAGCGGCACGGATTTCTGGTTCTGGCCGATCTGGGTCGCGGCAACCGTATACCCGATCTCGATTGTCGCCGAGGAGTTCCTGAGCGGGCGGGCGGAGTTCGCCGCCCCGACGGAACCTACAGTCTCCGCTCCCAGCGGCGCATGATCGTCTGCTCGCGGCTCGGGCCCACAGCGATCATCGATACCGGCACTTCGGCGAGATCCTCGATGAACTGGATGTAGTCGCGGGCTTCCTTGGGAAGCTCCTCGAACGTGCGGCAATGGGTGATGTCGGTCTTCCAGCCGGGAAGCTCCTCGTAGATCGGCTTGGCGTGATGGAAGATCGTCTGGTGACACGGCAGGTTGTTGTAGCGGTGGCCTTCGTACTCGTACGCGACACAGACCTTGATGGTGTCGAGCTGTGAGAGTACGTCAAGCTTGGTCACGATCAGGTCGGTGAGCCCGCTTACCTGGACCGTGTACCGCACGATGACCGCGTCATACCAGCCGGCGCGACGCTCACGACCGGTCGTAGTGCCGTACTCGTGACCAACCTCGATCAGATGGCGACCGACCTCGTCGTCGAGTTCGGTCGGGAACGGGCCTGATCCGACGCGGGTGATGTAGGCCTTCGCGATGCCCAGGACGCGATCGATGGTCCGAGGGCCGACGCCGA
>JAHIQC010000160.1 GCA_018902765.1 Actinomycetota bacterium
CAGATGACGCTGGTACACGGACAAACGGGCGTTAGGATGTTGCATGAGGATCCCTCTCTTCGGCTGTGGCGTAGACAACCAACAGCCGACAGGAAGGGGTCCTCACCTGTCAACAACCTATATGGACCGTTCAGCTAGCTCAACCGGCCCCTGGGTGTTGATGAAGGTGACTGCCAACTTCGCACGTTCTCGTCTTGCCTCCTCGGCCCAGAGAGTGAGGACCCTTCTCTTGTCGAGAATGCGTCGGCGCTTCCTGGGACCGACTCCCTCGACTTCAATGAGCTCTAGTTGCTCCAAGCGCCTCAAGGCAATCTGTGCAGTCCCGGCAGCCACACCAGCGGCCTCCGCGAGTTCGGTGACCTTCCACCACTCGCGGTCATCCAGCAGCAGCTCCTGGACAGCAATGCCCGCCTTGCCACCGAGCCCAGCTCGAGGGGTGCGCTTCACGTCATCACGGGTGACCCTATCCTGACGAATCGCAACAAACGGTTCTTGATTGCGAAACACGAACTGCCTGTCGTCGAGGTAGTTCACGCCGGTTTCACGCAGAATGTCCATCGCCCCGGTGGTGAAGTGGTCGGCCACATAGGTGGCTGCGATACACGGAGTACTCTGCGCGACCTGCTGCGCCAAAGCATTGCGCACCTCTTGAGGACGGCCGTGGCCGACGCTGACCGGGTGTACCTCGATCTCGTGGTCCTCTCCAAGTCGAACACGTACGCAATCCAAGTCGGCGCGCACTTGATCAAAGCCCGCCTCGCGAAAAGCGACTTCCAAGTGCCTCGCTGTCTTCTTCACTCGCGGCATTATTCATCTCCATATATATATTCATGTCTGACATGAATATCGCTCTACGAGTGAATATTAGACACCTGGTAGCAGAGCGTCAAGGCCGACGGATCTGGTGCGCACCGTTGCGCAGCTTGACCACTCGCCTGTTTCACTGATATGGTTGATTTCAACGATTGGTGAAAGAGGCTATAGTAGTGAAAGAAGCCGAACTTCTCGATAGGCTCCCCGATGCGATGCGTGCGTGCCTCGCCAACCTTCCGAACGCAACAATCAACTACCTGCAGCGTAGCGTGCCACTGACTGACGGCACGATCGCAGATCTCGTGGTAGAGCTCGACATCCTCGGCAAAACAAGGACCCTGATTTTCGAGGCCAAGGGAAACGGACAGCCAAAGCAGGCGCGCCAGGCAGTAGAGCAACTCAGGCGTATGGTGGTGAACGCGCAGACCAAGAATCCCTACCCGGTCTTTGCTGCGCCGTACGTATCCAACGCCAGCGCGGCGATCTGCCGCGAGTCTGGGGTAGGGTACGCCGATCTTGCCGGCAACTGTCGCCTCGCATTCGACAGCGTCTATGTCGAGAAGGAATCCGCCGAGAACCCGTTCAAGGAGAGCAGGGGCCGGACTTCGCTCTTTGCTCCCAAAGCATCGCGGATCCTCCGAGTCCTGCTGGGCGATCCGCAACGCAACTGGCAGGTGCAACAGTTGTCGGGCGCTGCCGACGTGAGCATCGGACTTGCATCCCGGATCAAGGCCCAGCTTGAAGAGCGCGAGTGGGTCGTCGTGAGTGAGAATGGGGTCCGAGTCGCTCAGCCCGAGGCGATACTCGAGGCCTGGGCCGAGACGTACGACTACCGGCAGAACCTGGTACAGGAGTACTACACGCCCGACTCAACCAGCGATACAGAGGTCGCCATCGCGAGTTGGTGTCGCGAGAACGATGTGCCGTACGCGCTCACTGGATTCTCGGCAGCTCGTCTATCCGCCCCCCGTGTCCGATATAACCGGGCGAGCATCTTCGTGCGCTGCAAACAAGACGTCGCCATGAACACGAGCCTCAAACCAGTGGATTCCGGGGGCAATGTAATCCTTCTTGAGCCATATGACGTCGGGGTCTTCGATGGAGCAAGGGATCTCTATGGAATGCGCGCCGTCTCCCCCGTGCAACTGTATCTCGATCTGCGATCAATGCCCGGCCGCGGCGAAGAAGCGGCCGAGGAGATCTTGGTCAGGGAGTTGCGGCCGTCATGGTGACGAGTAGAGCGGACTACCCTACTGACGCCGTGGCGGCGGCAAAGTCAGTCCTCGTGGAGCTCGTGCACATCCTCGGTGAGTACCCTGACGACATGGTGATCGTGGGTGGATGGGTTCCGCCGCTGCTCATGCCTGACAGCAACGGGCATGTGGGAAGCACTGACGTCGATATCGTGCTGAACCATCTGGCGGAACACGACGGGGTATATGCCAGGATCAGCGAGTCCCTCAGAGCGAACCAGTATATTCAGGACGACTCGCAGCCCTTCATCTGGTACAAGGACGTGTCGCTAGATGGAGATTCGGTCACTGTCGAGGTTGACTTCCTGGCAGGCGAATACGGCGGCAGAGGCACGCGCCACAGGACTCAGCAAGTCCAAGACCTCAAGCCCCGCAAGGCGCGTGGGGCCGATCTGCTGATTCCGGATGGGACCGTGGAGCGTCAGGTCGAAGGACACTTGCCGGGCGGTGCGCTCGACACCGTCACCGTAAGAGTGGCCGGAGTCGCACCGTATCTCGTGATGAAGTGCGCGGCGCTGGAGTCCCGAATAAAGGAGAAGGACGCCTACGACATCTGGTTCGTCCTAGCGAACTACCCGGGTGGTTCGGCTGCGATTGTCTCGGAGTTCATCCCCTTCGCCGACCACGGCCTGGTGCAAGAAGCAATGCTCGTGCTCGACAGTAAGTTCAAGTCGCCGAAGCACTTCGGTCCGGTTTCGGTCGCGATGTTCCTTGAACTCAGCGGTGATGATGCCCTGATCGCACAGCGCGATGCGTACGA
>JAHIQC010000161.1 GCA_018902765.1 Actinomycetota bacterium
CAGGATCACATGTCACTTCGTCGGCATATGATCGAGGAGGCCTACGAGGCCATTGCGGCCATAGAGTCCGGCGATGACGTCGAGCTGGCCGATGAGCTGGGCGATGTTCTGCTTCAGGTGCTGCTGCACGCTCAGATCGCTGCTGACGAGGGCCGCTTCGACATCGGAACCGTCGTCGCGCGCATCTCGGAGAAGATCCGGCGGCGCCACCCCCACATCTTTGGGGATGCAACCGCAGACACGCCCGAGCAGGTCATCACGAACTGGGATGCCATCAAGCGCACCGAGAAGTCCGATACCGGGCTGCTCGACAGCATCCCGCGCTCGCTGCCGGCGCTCATGCTCGCGCAGAAGATATCCAAGCGCGCAGTATCCGTCGGGTTCGAGTGGGAGACGCTCGATGATGTCTGGGACAAGGTGCACGAGGAGATAGACGAGCTGAAAGCGACCGAACCAGGTTCGCTCGAGGCCGCCGACGAGATCGGCGATTTGTTGTTCACCGTAGTCAACCTCGCGCGCAAACAAGGCATCGATGCCGAGGAAGCGCTGCGAGGCACCTGCGACAAGTTCTCCCGTCGGTGGAGAAGCATGGAAAGCGACGCAGCCGCACAAGGGCGGGATATTGCCGAGTTCGGGATAGACGGGCTCGAGCAGCTGTGGGGTAAAGCCAAGACAGAAGAGTCGCGGGAGGCGTCGCGCACCCATTCGGGGGACGATTCCGCACAAGAGAAGGGCACGATGACATGAGCGCCATCATTGATGTGTGGGCACGCGAGATCCTCGATTCCCGCGGCAACCCGACCGTGGAAGTCGAGGTAGTGCTGGACGACGGGAGCTTTGGACGTGCGGCGGTGCCCTCCGGCGCTTCGACCGGCGCGTTTGAAGCCGTCGAGCTGCGCGATACCGAGTCCGCACGTTATCTGGGCCGTGGCGTGCGCGGCGCGGTCGACAACGTCAACGAAGCCATCGCCAACGAGATCGTGGGCATGGACGCCACCGATCAGCGCTCGATCGATGCGACGATGCTCGCTTTGGACGGCACCCCGAACAAGTCGAACCTGGGCGCCAACGCGATCCTGGGCGCATCGCTTGCCGTGGCGCGCGCCGCATCGGAGTCCACTGAACTGACGCTGTACTCGTACATCGGCGGGGCTAACGCGCACATGCTGCCCGTGCCGATGATGAACATCCTGAATGGCGGCATGCACGCCGACAACAACATCGATCTGCAGGAGTTCATGATCATGCCCGTCGGTGCCTCAACGTTCGCAGAGGGCCTGCGCTGGTGTGCTGAGATCTACCACACGCTCAAGAACGTCCTGCAGACGCGTGGCCTGAGCACCGGGGTCGGCGATGAGGGCGGCTTCGCGCCGAACCTGGGCAGCAACGAGGAGGCCTTGCAGGTCATCTCCGAAGCGGTACTTGAGGCCGGCTACTCGCTCGGTGACCAGGTCCGTTTCGCGCTCGATCCGGCCACGACCGAGATCTACAAGGACGGCAAATACGTCTTGGCCGGCGAAGGGCGTAGCCTCTCCTCGGCAGAGATGGTGGATTTCTGGGCCGATCTGGTGGATCGATATCCGATCGTGAGCATCGAAGATGGCATGGCCGAGGAGGACTGGGACGGTTGGAAGCTTCTCACCGATCGGCTCGGGGCCAAGATCCAGCTGGTTGGTGACGACCTGTTCGTGACCAACACCGAGCGCCTGGCTCGCGGCATCGAGATGGGCGTGGCCAACTCCATCCTCATCAAGGTCAATCAGATAGGGTCGCTGACCGAGACGCTGGACTGCATCGAGATGGCCAAGCGCGCCGGCTACACCTGTGTGATCTCCCACCGCTCCGGCGAGACCGAGGATACGACCATCGCCGATCTTGCGGTCGCCGTGAACGCCGGTCAGATCAAGACGGGCGCTCCTGCTCGCTCTGATCGTGTGGCGAAGTACAATCAGCTCATCCGGATAGAGGAGGAGCTCGCGGACTCAGCGGTCTATCCGGGTATGGAGGCGTTCTACAACATCCGATAGTGGAAGAGCGACGCTCAAGCGCCCCACTGGGCTTGCGTCGTGCGGACTCGTGCAAGGGACGAACGTGGCCGACAGCATCAACCCATACCCCGAGCTTCCCGAAGCCGGGCCTCAAGAGCGCTATGGCGTGCCGCTCGATAGCGCGCTGGCCAGACGCGAGAGGCTCGCGGACCGCTACGACATCGATTTCGGCAAGGATCGGGTGTTCCCGAGGCTTGTCGAGGCGATGCTTGACGAGGTGCCTGAGGGCGCCAGGGTGCTCGAGGTGGGTGCGGCCACAGGACTTCTGACTCGTCCGCTTCTGGAAAAGGCCGGTCACGTCACGGCCTTGGAGCCTTCAGAAGGAATGCTCAGGCGATTGCTGGCAAGTGACGTCGCCGACTCTCCGCACCTGCGCATCACCAAAGGCATGGTCGAGGATCTCCTGCACGACCAGCGCTTCGATATTGGCGTTGTCACGTTCACTCCGAGGCGCGGCGTGGGGCTCTATCAGCTGCTCATGGAGCTCGGGGTGCGGGTGAGCACCAAAGTGGTCATGCTCCTGGATGATGACGGCACGATGGACTGGGCGTATCTCGCGCGAAGCGCCTCGGTGCAAGGCTTCGATGTGCGCGTTCACCTCGTGACCAGCCGCGACGAGGACCCGGCGCGTCGCCGCCGCGCCGTGCTGCTGGTTGCGGACGTTCGGAGGTGGCAGCCGAGCCTTGCCGAGCCGATGGAGGACTGGGCGCTTGATGCTCGCGAGCTCACGGTCCCGTTCCCACCACCTCGCGGCGCGGCCACCCGGCTCGTGCGCTACGTGCTTTCGGGCGGCGACCGCGCTGTTCGCGTCGTGACCGATGCTCGCGGCATCGATCGGCTCTATGGCAACCTGCGAACCGCCGTGCATCGCCTGGCGCGCGAGGATCTCACGGTCAGGCGCACCGGCGACGAGATACAGGTTGTGCGATTGCCGCGAGGCGGTCACGAAGACGCATCTGTGGAATAGACTCTCGGGGGGTTCTCTTCGGCGAGATGGCTGTGGGCCTCCTGACAAGGAGGGATTCACGATGCGCCGAACCAAGATTGTCGCCACGATCGGACCGGCGACTGACAGTCGCGAGATGCTTACCGCTTTGGTCGAGGCGGGAATCGATATCGCTCGGCTGAACGCTTCACATTCCCCAATCGACGCGTTACAGGCGCGCTTCGAGCTCATTCGTAGCATCGCGGCCGAAGCCGGTCGTCATGTGGCGGTGCTGCTCGATCTGGCCGGTCCCAAGCTGCGAGTCGGCGCGATGGCCCCAGGCTCCGTGCTTCAGGCGGGGAGCGCCTTTCGCATCGAGGGCCGCACATGCTTAGGCGACGAGTCGCATGCCTGCGTGAGCTATCCCGGGTTCGCCTCAGATTTGTCCGCGGGCGACCACATCCTGCTCGACGACGGATCTCTCGAGCTTAAGGTCGTGTCCACCGACGGCGATCGTATCGACACCACCGTGCTCGTGGGCGGGGCGCTCACAAGCAACAAGGGCGTGAACGTCCCGGGGGTCACGCTCGGGATAGAGTCGATCACCGACAAGGACCGCGAGGTGCTCGCCTGGGGGCTTGGCGTCGGAGTGGACCTGATCGCGCAGTCCTTCGTGCGTTCGGCGGACGACGTCCGCGAGCTGCGTGCGCTCATGGGGGATACGCCGATACCCATCGTGGCCAAGATCGAGAAGCATGAGGCCATCGATAACATGGAGGCGATCGTAGCGGTGGCCGATGCCGTGATGGTCGCGCGCGGCGACTTGGGCGTCGAGATGGCGCCCGAACAGGTCCCGGTGCTGCAGGTGAAGATCATCCAAGCGGCGCGAGAGGCCGGCAAGCCGGTCATCGTCGCCACACAGATGCTCGAGTCGATGAAGTCGGCGCCTCGCCCCACCCGGGCCGAAGCCTCGGACGTGGCGACCGCCATCTTTGAGGGAGCCGACGCGGTGATGCTCTCAGCAGAGACAGCTGTCGGCTCCTACCCGATCGAAGCCGTGGCAGTCACCGACAGGATAGTCCGTGCCGCCGAGGAGTCACGTGGCGGCCCGAGTGCGGCCCAGGGGCCAGACGGGGTGGACGTGGGCCGTGCGGTCAGCGCGGCGGTAGTGCGCCTGGCCGAGGACCTCGAGCTTGCGGCTATCGTCATCGCAACGCAGTCCGGGGCCACGGCTCGCGCGGTTGCGGCACATCGCCCGTCGGTGCCGGTGGTGGCGGTGACCCCGTTGCCCGAAACTGCTCGTCGTCTGTCCACGGTGTGGGGGGTCGTCGCTCTCGTGGTGCCACTGGCTCAAGATACCGATGCCATGCTCGAGATTGTTCTGAGAGCGGTGCTCGATTCCGGCCTCGCGTGCCCCGGACAACTCGTCGCGATCACTGCGGGACGCGCATCTCGAACGCCCGGTGCCACCGATTTCCTCGTGGTGCGCGAGATTCCGGAGTAACGGTATCAACCTCAGCTTTAGGTCTAGGTGATACGCCCGGTCTACCTGTGCTATTATTCGCCACAGGGATGGATCACCATCATCCTTTTGTATCGCTGGCCTTCTCACAGGATCTCCGTACCCATGGCATCCAGAACTCCGTCGCGGCAAGGGGCCACAGCGAAAGGACGCGGGAGCGCGAAGCCCCGTGCTTCTACTTCGCGCGCTCCGGCTCGCTCAAAGACCCCCAAGCGCACCTCATCGCCCGCGACTGTTTGCCGTACCTCCGGGCGTATGGGATGGGTCGTTCCGACATCAATCGCGATCCTTGTGGTCATCGCTGCATGGTCCTTCTATCCCGTCGCCCGGATGCAATACTGCGAGCAGCGAGAGAAGCAGCGACTTGAGGTCGAGCTCGCGAGTCTTAAAGAACGCAACTCCAAGCTACGCGCCGAGGTCGACCGTCTCAAGACGCCCGAAGGCGTCGAAGAGGTCGCTCGCGAGAACCTTGGGCTCGTCAAAGAGGGCGAGAACCTCTACGTGGTCCTCGACGAACAGCAGCCTGAATCCACCACGACTGCGGCCCCGGATACTGCTCCCACCGCAGCAGCCATCGCTGGCGACTCATCGAGTTGGCAACGCGCCCTCGATATGATCTTCGGTTTCGAGTAGGCGCAAAGATGAGAGACGCGCTGCTCGAGACTGACGATGCCGTGCTCTGTGCGCAGCTCGGCAGACCTGCGCGTGAGCCCTGGGAAGTCGTGGCGAGGTGTTCGCACGGCCGCCCATCCACCATCCTGACCGGCCCGCTTCTGGGCGACGGCGCTCCATTCCCGACGCTGTACTGGCTCACCTGCCCATGGCTTCGAGCGTATGTCGACGGGCTTGAGAGCGCAGGAGTGGTCGGAGAGTGGCGCGCGCGTTTGGCCGCCGAGCCCGAGCTGGCTCATCAAATGGATCTGGCCGAGGCGCAGTACCGACAGCGGCGAGCGGTGGCCGCCGGTGGAGTCGACCCGTGCGCTGCGGTGGGCATAGCCGGCCAGCGGGACTCCTCGGCAACCAAATGTATTCACGCCCATGTGGCAGCGGCGCTTGCGGGAATAGACGATCCGATCGGCACCGAGGTCATACGCATGATCGACCCGATGTGGTGCCCTGATCAGCTGTGCATCGCGCTGCTCGACCCGAGCGCAGGGAGGCGCGCGTGAGCGATGCGACCCGGCGACTGGCGGCGATAGACATCGGCACGGTGACCACCCGTCTGCTGGTGGCCGACGTAGGCCCGAGCACAATCAGCGAGCTGGCGCGCAGCACCGACATCACGCATCTGGGGCAGGGCCTGGGTTCCACAGGCGCGCTTTCAGATGACGCGATGGCCCGCGTCTCTCAGGTGATCGCCGGGTATGCCGACACCATGCGCGAGCTGGGTGTCGCAGACGCGCATGCAGTGGCAACATCGGCCTCCAGAGACGCCACGAACTCGGCGCTCTTCCTTTCGCTGCTCGCTGACCATGGCATCCATCCCGAAGTGATTTCCGGCTCACGTGAAGCTCAGCTGACGTTCTTGGGAGCGACCTCTCATATCGGATCGGGTCGCGTGCTCGTTGATGACATCGGCGGCGGGTCGACTGAACTTGTCTTGGGATCTGCTACCGGACCTATTCTGCACCGCACCAACGACATCGAGCAGACCCGCTCGATCGACGTAGGCTCCAGGCGCATAACCGAGCTCTACCTGCACTCCGATCCTCCGACACAGGCCGAGATGGCTGCAGCACGTGCTTTCGTTGCCGAGGAGATGCGCCCGTATTTCGACACGGGCAGAAAGCGTCCGGATGCGCTCATCTCGGTCGCAGGCACGGCGACTACGGTCGTGGCCGTGCTCGAGTCCATGACGACATACGACCCGAAGCGGGTGCACGGCACGGTGGTCTCAGGTGCCCAGGTGGCCGATGTGCTCGAGATGCTCGCGGAAGTGCCGCTTGAGAAGCGGCGTCAGATCGCTGGCGTGCATCCACAGCGTGCAGGGGTCATCGTTGCCGGAGTGCTCATTCTCGAGACATTGATGGCACTTTCGGGAATGGACTCGACCATTGTCAGCGAGCACGACATACTCTACGGAATCCTGTTGGACGCCTATGCCGGAGGCCGTTCATGAGCGCTTGCGTCCGCTCGGGGCTTTGCGCTTCCGGTGTAGATGGCGACAGGAATGCAAGGCGGTGTATCCGAACTGGTACAGGAGGGGGCCTTAAAAGCCTCTGGCCGCAAGGCCGTGTGGGTTCGAATCCCACCACCGCTACCAGCAAAATCGAGGAGTACGGTGTCTTGCTCGGGTATGAGGGACACCGATCCTCTGCGATACTTGTCAGAAGGGTGCCGTCAGTTGACCAGGCGCCCCAAAGCACCAACCCGATGACACCGATAGAGAGCCGAAGGGAGGTTCGCGAACATGGCTGATGATGCGGCGAAGCTCTATCAGGCGTTCGTGAGCCAAGATCCCGCAGCGGCGATAGGCGTCATCGAGAAGGTCAAGCGTTCAGGCACCGAGCAAGGTGCCCTGTTCGATTCGCTGTTCGCGCCTGCCATGTCGCTCCTCGGCGGCGCATGGGCATCGGGCGCGATCGACGAGTACACGTTCACGCAGGCCTCTGTGATCGCCGAGCAGATCACGAGCTTCGTCACACCTCCGGCCACCGCCCAAGACACCGGAATCACAGTGATCGTCGGCGCGATGCACCGCGATTACCACGCGATCGACAAGAACATCGTCGGTGCCGCTCTCAAAGAAGCCGGGCACCGGGTCATCGACTTAGGTGTCGATGTTCGTCCGGCCGAGTACCTCGAGCGCATCGAGGAGACCGGCACCCGTATCGTTATCGTGTGTGCCAGCATGAACGCCACGGCCAACGAGGTCGCTCGCGTGCGCGAGATACTTACGACGGCCGGTCTGCAAGACGTGGTCATCCTCGTCTCCGGCGGGCCATTCGAGGCTGATCCCGAACTCGCGCGCCAGGTCGGCGCCAATGGCGTCGTGCGTGGCGCTGAGAGTGCGCTCAAGCTCGTCGAGCGCATTGCTCGCGACCGCCAGAAGGCGGGTGCCTGATGGCCGATCGCTCACAGCAACTCGCGCTTGCCGAGGGACTCGCTCGCCAAGGACACGTGCAGCCAGCGGTCGAGGCGTGCTACCAGGCTCTTCGCATCGACGACAACGAGGCACTCACCCACTGCCTGCTCGCCGAGCTCATGCTCACGGGCGACTTTTACGACGAAGCGATTTCTGCGGCTAGCCGCGCCATCGAGATTGATCCGGATTGCGCGCCGGCCTATCTGGCCCTAGGGCTGTCGTACGACCGCCGCGGCGGTATGTGGGATCAGTCGATCCTGGTCTGGCATGAGCTTGCTGAGGTCGTTCCTGATCTAGTCACCGCGCACGTGCAGCTCGGCGAGGCCTTCGCCGCCGCCGCATTCGATGACGAAGCCATCGACGCGTGGCGCAAGGCGCTCGAACTTGATCCCGCCGAGGCGCGCGCGATGTACAACCTGGCCTTGGCTGCCCTCAAGAAGGAGGGCATGGCCACGGCGTTGCCCGGCTTTCGTAAAGCGGGAGAGCTCGATCCGAGCCAAGACGATCTGTTCTTCGCGCTCGCAGGGATCTTTGACGACGGCAACCCGGCCCCTGACCCGACAGATGTCGCCGAGGATCGGGCCGCGAGGCTCGAAGCGGCCGGTGCCTTGGCCTACGAGGAGGACTTCTTCAGCGCAGCCGAGCTCATCCGGCTCGTGCTCACTGAGAATCCCGACGATCCCGAGGCGCTCGGCCTTACGGCCTACCTGTATCTGAAGCAAGAGGCCGTGAACGAGGCCATGGCGTGCGCCTTGCGCGCGCTCACGATATCGACCAAGACGCCCACCGCGGTCTACGCGCTCGGCGTCTCGTTCTCCAAGAGGGCGGGGCTTTCCAAGAACGCCGCGCGCGTGTTCGCGGCGCTCGCGAAAGCGGTCCCGAACCAGCCCATGCCTCACGTGCTGTTCGCCGAAGCACTCCTCGGCCTGCAGAAATACGGGCAGGCGGCGCAGTCATACCGCCGAGCGATCGCGCTTGATCCGGCGTGCGTCCGTGCGCGTTTCGGGCTGGCCGCCGTGCTTCTGACCGAAGGCCGCCACGCCGAGGCGATGTGGGAGATCCGACGCGCCGCATACCATGACACTCGTCGTCAGGGCCTCTTTTGGCAGCTGTACGATTCCTACGTCGAGGGAAGGTCTTAAGTTCATGCCTACCCGACGCGGCAGTCAGGATCGACGAACGGTCCGCCAGTCCTCGCCCAAGCCCGCTGGCGACGCTCCCAAGAAGAAGGCCGATAGGCCGGTCGTCGCGCAGGTGGACGTGGCCAAGATTCCCGCAGCGCCTCCCGCAGGCAAGACCCCGCGCCGCAACGCCTTGTTCCCGGTGGGTGTGAACTACTACCCGCTCGACGCCGAGACTCAGAGCTGGGACGACTGGTACAAGCATGACGTTTCCGAGGACTTCCGGGCGTTTGCCGAGGCGCGCCTGTCCATCGTGAGAGTCTACGTGTCCTGGAAGGTCCTCGAGCCGCAGGTCGGCCAGTACGACGAGGAGGCGCTCGAGCGCTTCGCCGAGGTCCTCGCATCGGCGCGTGAGCACAAGCTCCAGGTGATCGTGTGCTTCTTCGCCGACGACCGGCTCGCCGAGATGCTCGACGTCCCGTGGGGCAAACGGCGCGATCCGCGCACAGACTCATACCTCATCCAGCGTGAAGTCGCGCTCGTGCAAAAGATCGTGAACCGTTTCCGCTCCGAGTCCGCGATCTTCGCGTGGGATCTGGCAAACGAAGCCTTCGCGTCGAGCTTCGAAAGTGCCAAGGCCTTCGAGGCATGGACGGCCGAGATGCGCGAGGCCATCCGAGAGGTGGATGCCGAGCGTCCCATCACGATGTCGGTCGATCCCGAGACGATGTATCGGCACACGGGCGTGGACCCGCGCAACGGACTGGACGACAACGAGTTCCTCGCAAGCCACGCGACTGCGGCCTATCGCGCCTACGCGGCCGAGGGCCCGCTGACTTTCGGCCCGAGCACCTATCTTGATTCGTTCCTACTGCGCTCGGCGGCTCGTGAGCTGCCTGTTCTCATGGACGATGTCGGCGTCTTCGCCCTAGATAACTCACCTGCCGAGGAGAGCGCGTTCGTTCGGACCTCTCTGTACTCCGCGTTCATGAACAGAGCGGCCGGGGTCATGATGCGCCGCTACAAGGACATGGATACCGAGCGTCGCGAGCCGTATTTCCGCGACCCGTTCGAGGTCTTGGTCGGGCTCGCCGAGACAAGCGGTGCTCCCAAACCGGCGTTCCAAGAGGTTGCATCGTTCATTCGCGTGGCCGCGCGGATCGATCTTCGCCGCTATCAGCTGGCGCAGGAGCGCACGGCCGTGCTCATCCCCAACGAGCGCTACGCACCGTTGCCCAACCTCGCCGGACTCTATGATCCGCGGGCGTGCCTTCAGGCCTACATCGCCGCGAAGGAGGCGCACATACCTGTCACGGTCGCTCGAGAGAGCGAC
>JAHIQC010000162.1 GCA_018902765.1 Actinomycetota bacterium
GCACCTTGCCGGTCAGCGCGAAGACCTTGGTGCCCTTGCTCGCCGCGTTACCGATGGACGAGTACTCCTCGGCACCGTGGTTGATGATCCACGAGATGTTGGCGAGCGTCTCGGCGTTGTTGATACAAGTGGGTTTGCCGAAGAGTCCCGACACGGCTGGGAAGGGGGGGCGTGGTCGTGGCATGCCGCGGTGGCCCTCGATGGAGGCTATGAGCGCTGTTTCCTCGCCGCAGACGAACGCGCCGGCGCCTTCGCGAACCTGCACGGTGAACGACAGGCCGCTGCCCATGATGTTCTCGCCGAGCAACCCCTTTTCAGTGGCCTGTTCGATGGCCATTCGTATGTGCTTCACGGCAAGCGGATACTCGGCGCGCACATACACGAAGCCCTCCGTCGCGCCGATGGCGCATGCGGCTATCGCCATGCCCTCGAGCACTGAGTGCGGATCGCCCTCAACGATGCTGCGATCCATGAACGCCCCGGGGTCACCCTCATCGGCGTTGCATATGATGTACTTGACGTCCCCGGCCGCTTCTCGAGTGAAGCGCCACTTGGTGCCCGTGGAAAAGCCCGCCCCGCCGCGGCCTCGCAGGCCCGACGTGTGCACCTCGGCGATGATCTGCTCGGGAGACATATTCTCGATGCACTTTCGCAGCGCCGTGTAGGCTCCGCGCTCAAGGGCGTCCTCGATGCGAGAAGGATCGATCACGCCGCAGTTTCGCAGGATGATGCGCTTCTGGATCCGGTTGAACGGCACATCGGCGTAGTTGGCGATCGGCTCAGCGTCGGGCTCATCGCGATAGAGGTACTCGGCGATCGTGCCGGTGCCGCTCGTGAGGCTGTCCGCGATGGCAGCGGCCTTGTGCTCGTCCACACACGGGTAGAAGGTTCCCTCGGGATCGATCACCACGATGGGGCCCTCTTGGCAAAGACCGTGGCAGCCGGTTCTGACCACGCGCATGGTGTCGTCGGCTCCCGCGGCTGCAATGGCACTCTCAAGGCGATCAGCCACCCGCAAAGAGCCGTTCATGGCGCAGCCCGAGCCGATACACACGCGGATCTTGATAGCGGCAGCGCCGGGGGTGTCTGTCGAGTGGCTCATCGCGTGTGCTCCCGCTGCAGGCGCCGTGCGAGCTTGCGTGCTTTGTTGGAGTCCAGTCCGCCGTGCATCTGCTCGTCGACGACCACGACAGGTGCTAACCCGCAACAGCCGACACACGCGACTGACTCGATGGTGTAGCTCAAGTCAGGCGCGGTCTGCCCCACGCCCACGCCGAGCTCATCGGTGAGCACCGTGGTGACTGCATCGGCGCCTCGGACGTGACAGGCAGTCCCGTGACAGATTCGGATGACGGTACGGCCGCGCGGCTCGAGGTGGAACTGCGAATAGAACGTGGTGACTCCATACACTTCGGCTATCGCCACGCCCAAACCGCGTCCGATAGCGCGCAGAACCGTCTCGGGAAGGTAACCGTAGACTTCCTGGGCCTCCTGGAGAACCGGGATGAGTGCTCCAGGTTGGCCCAAGTGGCGCTCCAGCACAGGGGAGAGCAATGCGAGATCGATATCGTCTCGCTCCTGTTCTTCGGAGCATGCGCAGCGGTCGTGGCTCAAGATCGATCCCCTTTTGAGACTCGGATCATCAGTCCAGGTACGAATTGCAGTACAAGGTCTCATTCTTGAGCACGCCGACGGACTTGCGAATGGTCTCGGACGAAAGCACTGTTTCGTCTTGTCTTACGACCGCCATCTGCAGTTCGTCGTTCGGATCCATGATCGCAGCATCGAGGCCTGAAGGAATCAGCAGGGCCAATAGCGCCGCGGCCAACGGGGACTTCACGTGCTCTTGGCAACCATTGTAGATGTTGGAGAGGCCAACGACTGTCTTGAGTGGCGGTTCGTTCAGCTGCTTGAACATCGCGACGGACTCGATCGCCTCGAGCGCCTGCTGCTGTGCGACCGCGATAGGGAGCAGCAACGGGTCGAGGTACAACCGATCAAGCGGCACGTCGAACTCCATCATTGCGGCCATGATCTCGGTGGCGGCCATGAGGCGCTCGTTGGCGTCCCGGCTCACTCCGGCTTCGGTCATGGCAAGCCCGATGATCTCGGCCTCGTAGGTCTTGGCCAGCGGGAGGAACGCCTCCAGGCGCGCCCGCTCCGCCGAGGTGGAGTTGATGATCGGCTGCAGCGTGCACAGCTTGAGCCCCGCCTCCATGGCCTCGGGGTTCATGGTGTCCAGGCATAGCCGGATGTCGGGCACTACCTCTTGTACTGTCCGCACCACGAATTCCATCATCTCCGGACCGTTCTTGGTCGCGGGTCCCAGGTTGAGGTCAAGCACATTGGCCCCACCGGCGACCTGGCGCAGCGCCATCTCGCGGATGGGCCCCGGATCGCGCTCCTTCATGGCTGGCCCTATGGTCTTGCTCATGATGTTGACCTTCTCGCCGATGACTAGCATCAAGCTCCTCCTTGTGACTGTGTGGTTGTATCCACGAGGGCGGCTGCAATCGCTTCCAGCGCCTCGGTGAACTTCGGGTCTACGTCGAACGGGGAGCGCCCCTCGCGATCCGCCTGGCGCACGGCCTCGCTTTCAGGCAACGTGCCGATGAGTTCGATCTCGCCGAGTGCGTGCGTGAGATACGCGATATCTTCCGGCCCGCGGACTCGGTTGCCCACCGCGAATATCCTCGGCACGCCGAGGTCTCGAGCCAACACACTCACGGTATGTGCCGTCTGAACGCTGCGCGTACCGGGCTCGACTACGACCACGAACGCGTCGACCGCCTCGGCGGTTCCTCGGCCGAGATGCTCGATGCCCGCTTCCATATCAAGGACGGCGATATCGTCGCGCTCCACGAGCAGGTTGTGGACGAATGCCTTGAGAAAGGTGCCCTCGGAGCACATGCACCCCGAGCCGCCGCGCTCCACGGTGCCGGTGCGCAGCAGTGTCACGCCGTCGATATCCACGCCGCAGCGCTCGACTACATCCGAGACATCCGGGTTCAGGATGAACATGCCGCCGCGCCCGGGTTTGGCGCCTGTTCGCTCCTCGATCAGGTCGTCCATCTCGCTCAGTGGGATGCACTGGGCCGCTTGGGCGCTGCTGGCACCCAGAGCCGCTGCCAGGTTCGCATCCGGATCCGCATCGATGGCGATGACCCTGCGGCCTTGTGAAGCCCAAATGCGGGCAAGGCTCGAAGACAGCGTTGTCTTGCCCACTCCGCCCTTGCCTGAGATGGCTATCTTCATGCGATACACCCTTCCGTAAGCCCGGCCGCGTCGAGAACCGCGGGAACGAGGTGCTCGGCACCCACCGCCATGATGTGAACACCGTCGCAGTAATCGCGGACCTCGTCTACGAACCGGGCTGTCAGCTCTATGCCTGTGGCCTGCGGATCCGAAGAGGATTCCAGCGCGGCGATGATTGGGTCGGGTACCAAGATGCCGGGGATGTTCTTGTTCATGAACCGCGCCATGCCGGCTGAGCGCAGAACCACCACGCCCACCATGACCTTCACGTCGAACTGGTGGGCGTACTCCATGAATCGCTTGAAGGACTCGGAGTCGTACACCGCTTGGGTCTGAAAGAAGCTCGCACCTGCACTCACCTTCTTGCCGAACTTGGCCATTTGCGGGCGAAGCGGTCTGGCCTCGGGTGTGACTACGGCACCGACCAGGAACTCCGGTGAGCCGTGCAGTTCTTTGCCCGCAGCGTCCGCTCCGGCGTTGAGCAGGCGAATCACCTCGAGTAGCTGTACCGACTCAAGGTCGAACACCGCGCGCGCAGAAGGGTGGTCGCCGACACTCACGTGATCGCCGGTCAGTGCGAGCACATTTGTGATCCCAAAGGACGCCGCGCCCAAAAGATCGGATTGGAGCGCCAATCTATTTCGATCGCGGCACGTGACCTGCAAGACCGGGTCGAACCCGGCGTTCTTGAGGTGGACGCATGCCGCAAGAGTGCTCAGGCGCATCACGGCGGCCTGGTTGTCGGTGACGTTGAGCGCATCGACGCGACCGCGCAGCATCTCTGCGGTAGCAAGCATCTCGGCGACATTGGTCCCCTTCGGGGGCCCGACCTCGGATGTGATCGCGAAACGACCGGCGCCAAACGCGTCTGACAGGCTCACTTCTCATCACACCCTTCAGACATGTCCCACTCGCATATCTGGCGGGTGGTGTTGTCTTTGGGAGCGAGTATCGTGTCGAAGTTCTCCGCGCACCCCAGCGAGTCGAGGCGCTCGTAGATCTCGACCCACGCACATGGTCGATCTCCAAGCTCGCATGTTCCATCGGAAACGCCGCCGCACGGGCCGTTCAGGATGCCCTTGGCGCATCGCGTGATGGGACAGATGCCTGCCGTCATCCCGAGGACGCACTGGCCACATGCGGAGCATTCCGCCTGCCACCTGGCAAGACCCTTGGCCGAGCCGATGAACAGCGTGTCGAGAGCGGGGTATACGGGTTTGCCAACAGTGCTGGCCAAAAGGGCGACTCCCGCGCCGCATCCCAATGAGAGCACGGCGTCGTAATCGCCTTCCTGCAGGCAATCGATGTACTCTGGCTCGCACTGGCGCTGAAGCACGGCTGGGGTAAGTTCGCAAAACGTGCCGTGGCGCTTGTTAGTGAGTCGCAACAGTTGGAGCAGCGTGTCGACCTCGGTCTCTCCGCCTGCGAGAGAAACGGCCGCGCAGGTGTTGCAGCCCACGAGGAGTACACGCCTGTGGCCTGCGATCATCGCGCAGATCTCATCCAGCGGTTTCTGGCGCACGACGATCATGGCGTCGTCACCCCCGTCTCGGAGTCCTCATCAGGCGCGGCGGTCACCAGAAAGGCTTCGGACATCTGGGCTTCGGAAAGCATCTTGCGAATGTGATGGATGCGCCTGTTGACGAGATCCTGCGCATGCGGGAAGCGGCAGTCGCCTTCGGTGCAGCGAGTGAACACGATGCGGGAAGCACCCTCCTCAAGCGCCTCGAAGACCGAGCGCTCGCTTACCCTGAGCAGGCATGAGACCTGAACTGCACGGAAGTCGGGACCTGCTTCCAAAAGTGTGTCGGGCACGTGCCCGCACGAGAACACCAGCGAGGTGTCCATGCCGCGGTCGGCGAGCTTGCGTTGTACGCGGCGCGAAAGGTCTTCTTCGGAAACTGTCTCGAGATTGATGGCCTGTGCTGGGCATTGGGACACGCAGGCGCCGCATGCGTGGCATGCCTCGATCTCGAAGTACAGGTAACCGCCCATGTTTATGCACGCTGCGCCGTGGGGGCACACGCGTGTGCACGTGAGGCAGGAGGCGCACTTCTCCACCGCGAGCCTGGCGCCGGTGGTGCATGAGAGGCAGCGCTGGGCCTCGCGGCTGGCCTCGAACTCGGTGTAGCCCAGCTCGACTTCGTCAAAGTTGTGCAGGGCATCCCAGTGCTCGAGCTGTTCCATCTGGATGCGCCTACGAGTCTCGACCTTGGCGGCCATCGTATCGGGCACCTTGCCCAGCACAGCGCTTTCCTGGTCGAGCGACTCGAGGGTGTCTCCCTGTCCGGTCAGATCGCGAAAGATCGATGCAGCGGCTCTGTGGCCCGACGCTATGGCGTCGATGATCTTCGTGGGTCCGTTGATGATGTCGCCGGCTGCGTAGACTCCAGCCACAGAGGTCTTGAGGTCGACGGGATCGACCTTGATCGAGTTGCGGGGAGTGACCGGTAGGCCCAGTTCGTCGATATCGGCTCCCTGGCCGATTGCGAAGATGATCGTGTCGGCTGCAAACTCCTTGACAGTCTCCTCGTCGAACACTGGCGCAAAGCGTCGCTCCAGATCGAACACGCGCTCGCAGCGCACTGCGCGCAAGCCCTCGACCATGTCTTCTCCGGTAATTTCGCGCGGTCCCCACGAGCAGTGGACCGTGATGCCCTCCATCTCGGCATCGTGGATCTCGTGAGCGGCGGCGGGCATGGTGTCTCGACTCTCAAGACAGACGACGCGGACCTGGTCGGCATGGTGCCTACGGGCGGCGCGAGCGACATCCATCGCAACGTTGCCACCACCGATCACCACCACGCGCGCTCCCAGGTCCATCGATTCGCCATTGGCGCAGGCCTCAAGAAACGGTAGCGCCTTGAGCACGCGAGGCTTGTCCGCTCCGGGGATTGGCAGCGCCCGGCTGTCCTGCAGTCCCACGGTCACGAGGACCGCGTCATATTGGGCGGATAACTCCTCGATGGTGACGTCGCGTCCTATGCGCACCCCGGTGTGAGCTTCGATGCCGTGTGCGAGCACATACTCGATGTCGCGGTCCAAGGCGTAATCGGGCAGGCGGTAGTTGGGGATGCCGTAGCGCAGCATCCCGCCGAGGCGGGGCTTGTCCTCGTAGATGCTCACCGACAGGCCGAGTGCGGCTAGGTCGTGAGCCGCAGTGAGCCCGGCAGGCCCTCCGCCCACGATTGCGATGCGTCCCGGTATCGGTCGCGCCAGACGTGGCGCCGGATACACGCCGATGTCTGCAGCAGCACGTTTGAGCGCGGCTATGGCTACGGGCTCATCAAGCAAGCAGCGCCTGCAGCCGTCCTCGCACGGGCGAAGGCACACACGACCACATACAGAAGGCAGTGGGTTGCGCGCCAAAATGATCTCGAGCGCGTCCATGAAGCGGCCCTCGGCGATGGCCGCGAGGTAGCCGGGCACGTCCACGTGCACGGGGCAGCGCGCCCTGCACGGGGCGAACAGCCGTCCGTCGCGGTTGTCGTCTTGGATGGACCTGCCTGTGTGAGTGATGGCCATGGGTTGGCTTCGTGTCTCTTGTGGGATCGGCTTCTAGCCGGCTCGCCGCTTGAGGAACGCGGGGATATCAGAGGCTTCGTACGGACCGACAACGACGTTCCAGCCATCGAGCTCCTCGGCAAGTTCGCCGCTGATCTGGGCGACGGCTCCGGGGATGATGATCTCCCTGTGACCGATCTTGTCGGCGATTCCGCTGGCGGCGACGAACTTGGCTATGCGCTCGGGCACGAACTTGCCCGCGGCCCAGGCGGTGAGCACCGAGAGTCCTTCGGACTCGACGATGCCCAGATACGCTCCGGCCTTGGACGATTCGATCTCGCCCGAGACGATGAAGTAGGTCAGCGAGAAGTTCGTGGTGACAAAGAACGGCGAATCGGGGCCCGGCGTGCCGTACTCGTAGATCTTGGACTCGGCCTGCATCGGGCGCTGAGGGTCGGTGAAGATGTTCTGCCGCAGAACCAGAAGCGGTAGCATGCGCCATGGCTCGGCACCGGACAGCACGATGATGCTGCCGTACTTGACCACGTCGAGTGCCCCGAAGACCGTCTCGAGCATCTCATCTCCGTCAGAGACTTCACCTGGGAAGCTGATCGTGGGAAAGCCGAGCGGTGCGAACTTCTGGTTCAGCGCCGCGCGCCTTGCGAACACATGGTCACGCAGTGCCGAGGCAGCGTCTTGGGGCGCCGAGTCGATGACGAGGTCCTTGAGTCCGGCCCCTATCGCCTTTTCGGTGAGAACGGCCACAGCGTCGAGCCCTGAGGCTCTCACGGCCATCGGACAGGAGTGCTTCGCGGCGAGCTCGATCATCGCGTCGATGTTCGACTCTGTGGCGGCATGGATCAGCGGTCGCTTTGTGCCCACTGCGTCAAGCGCGGCGGCCATGTGCTCGGGATCGGAGCTCATCAAGATCAGCGGCAGGGATGTGGCATCCGCCGCTCTCGAAGCCACGCTTGCGAATCTTGCTGCGTCGCCTGTGGATTGCACGGCGATGAAGCCGCAGCGCAGTGCCATCTGGACGCGCTCGAACGATGAGGCCGCGGCATCGGCCAAAGAGGCGCCGATCTGCTCGTCCGAGTCGCCGCTTTGTATCTGAACGCCGATGGCGCACGGATTCACGAACGTCTTCTCGTGACGGAACAACACGGTTTCCTCGCCAACCGTGAAGGCGGTACCTCCCACACCGACGGTCACGGCGCGCATGGGTGGTGCGGAGGCCGCCCCCAGCGCCGACTTGGCTTCGTCGGACACGTGGGGGCATGAGCTAAGTTCGGCTTGGCCTTGAGCGAGTTTCATCGCGAAGGCCAGGCATGTCGGCACAGAACAGTCGCCGCAGTTCGTCTTGGGTAGCATCTTGAAGATATCGAGTCCACTGAGGGCCATCTCGTGTCACTCCTGTCATTCGTTTGCCGGGAATCAGAACAGCGATTCCATGGTCGGTGCGGGGTGCCCGGCGTTCATGATGAATTCGAGGACACCCTCCTCGGTCTCAGCGATCGTCTCGTCGGCGATCTTGTCCAAAAAGTCCGGATCGCCCATGTCGGCGAGCGTTTGGGCCAGAAGCGGACGCATGGTTTCCTTGAGTTCCTTGGGCATCCACACGACGCGGGCAAAGCCACCCTCGGCGGCCAGGAACTTTTTGCTCGGGATGTAGCCGCGGCCGATTCCCATGAACCCGGGGACCTGGATGCCGCCGCCGATCGTGCCCGCAAGCGTGGAGAACTTCATGCCGCACGGCGTCATGCCGGCATGCTCGCGATTGACTATCATCACGCCGTTACACATGGGCAGAAGTGCGATGACCGCCATGAAGCAGCCGCACGAAGTCATCGGGTCGGTCATGAGCGAGTACGCGCTCATGCGCTCGACGCTGCGGTTCGACTTCTCGAACACGAACTCGTTGACGCCGCTCCACTGACCCAGCGTCGCGTCGACCAGTTCGCCCTTGTCGATCGGCTGGTTCGGCCCGGTTGCGTTGAGCTCGTTGGATGCCTTGGCATCGAGCCAGTTGTAAGCGCCGCACAGGCCGAGTCGCTCGGGCGTCACCACGCAGATGTGGTTCGGCGCGAAGCTCTGGCAGAGGCTGCATGAGTAAAAGACGTCGACCGTCTCATCGGTGAGTCCGGCGAGCCGCTTGTCACGGATCGCGTACGAAGCCCGCGCCAGATCCCGCATCTCAAGCACCTTGGATTCCTCGGTGTAGATGGTGACCTGCACTTTGTCCACGATCGCTGAGAACTCGTCGAGCACCTTGGCGCGAAGGATCTCCCCGAGATGTGCGAACTTGAAGCCCTTGTCCTTTGCCGAGGAACTGATGCGCAGCCAGTTCAGATCGCGCTGGCCCATGTGCAACACGCCCTCGGCGTAGTTGATCAGATGGTGGAACTGGCGCTCGATGACCGGCTCGAAGTCGGCCTGCATCTTGCGGCCCGAGACCTCGAGCACGATGCCGAGCGGGATCCTGGCGCCGAACTCGACGTCGTCGATCTCGGGCCCCACTACTTCGATCTTGCCGTCTTGCACCTCTGAGGCGTCGAGCGTGCGCAGCCACTCGAACGCGGGGGTGCGCTGTCCGCCGGCCTCGACGCACGTGTCTTCTTTGCGGACACGTTCGCCCTCGAAAGCCGGACCGTATGCGACCGGGATCGGGATCTCGGTGATCTTGATCTTGAGTCCGCGGACCTCGATGGCCTTTTGCACCAGATCATCGCAGCTGATGTTGGACACGACGTGTTCGTACGTGCACACGCCGGTCGGGAGGATCTGGGGTATGTCGGCGGTCGCTATGGTGGGGAAGCCGTAGCTGATCGCGCCGGCAGCGGTGGCGTACCACTCGTCGGTGACGTCGCCCAGCGCAAGCACAAAGGCGAAGATGCGGTTCTTGTTGTAGCGCAGGATGCGCTCGTAATCGCCCGGCTGCACTCCGCCGAACGCCATTGCAGCGCGTGTGGCGAAACCCAGCGAATAGATGTGACCGTAGACGTCCTTGTCAAACGGAACGAGTCGCGTGTCCCACCCGAGCTGCACACCCTCTGAGTCGAGCTGTTCTGCGAAGCTCACGCCGTTGTCATTACCGGCGAGGAACACGTAAAGGCCCTTCTCCTGCATCTCGCGGGCGAGCTTGACGGCCGTTGCGCTGTCAGGTGCCGCACCGACCACAGCCGCGAAGCCCGGGGCCGAGCCGTCCACGAACTCGACGCCACGAGCGCGCATGATCACGTCGTCGGCAGCTCCGAGCCACAGATCGTCCACGGGGCTCGGGCCTGTCACATAGCGAAGAGCCTCGATGCACTCCTCGGCGAGCAGGGTCGCTATGCCGGCATCCAGGGTGGGGCCCAGGTAGGGGAGCCACAGATCTTTGCTGGGCGCTTCGGGCAATAGGTCGCGCGCGATCTCGAGTACGCGGTCCATGTCGGAAAGCACTTGGACCTTCTCGCCGGTCAGTCCGTAGATGACGGGGAGATAGTACGCGGTGTTAGGGAACTCGACGGCCGTCTGGGCACCCTTGGATTCCTTGGCCTCGGCCAGGCGCGCTTCGGCCTTCTCCACGATGCTGTGAGCGCCGCGAATGGCGCCACTGGCGATGATCTTAGACATTGAGCTCCCTCCTCATGTCCATATCGAACAGGACACGCTCTTGTGTGGTGTCGATCTTGAGCGCAGCCCGCGCGGAGTCGATCAGTTCAAGCGTGCGGGTCACGATGTCGGCCGGGTCGCTGTGGAACTCCAGCAAGCCTCCATATCGCTCCCACCAACCCGAGCTCATGTACTCGACGAGGGTGTCGCTTCCGCTCACCGGGGAGCCGACGCCTCCGAACAAGACGGGCACTCCGCTGGCCATCGCATAGGTCGCGATCTCGAGCGCCTTCTCGCTGAACCATTCGGGCGAGATGCCGACCGCAGGCAGGCCCGCGATGTCATCGCCCAAGCCGCCCTCCTCGACCACCTCGGACAGGATGGTGAGGATCCGGCTGTTGTCGACGCAAGATCCGACGTGCAGTACCGGCGGGATACCGACTGTCTCGCAGACCTCGGCCAGCCCGGCGCCCGCGTACTGCATGGTCTCGGGAGTGAGCAGCCCGTGCTTGCCGCTCGTGATGGCGGCGCACCCGGTCACCACGACCAGCACGTTGTTCGCGATGAGCTCACGCACGACCTGGGTCACTCCGAGGTCTTGGACGTTGCGAGGGTTGCTGCACCCCACGACGGCGGCCAAGCCGCGGATGCGGCCGTTGATGATGTTGTCGTTTAGGGGCCTGAAGCTCGCGCGCATCTTGCCGCCGAGCATGTAGCGGATGTACTCGTGCGAGAACCCGGCCACCAGCGGCTCGGAGGCCGTCGGTATGTGCGTCTCGCCGCGGTTCGAGTAGTTCTCAACCGCCTGGCGCACGATATCCATCGCCGCTTCGCGCGGGCGCTCCTCGTCGAATGTGAGGTGGATGCTGTCGCCGATTCTGGCTTTGGGGGAGGTTGAGATGAGCAGGGTATGGAAGTTGTTGGCGACCTCCACGAGTCCTTGGAAGATGCACTGGACGTCAACGATCATCGCTTCGACAGCTCCGGTGAGCACGGCGAGCTCCTGGTGCAGCATGTTGCCCGCCGGCGGCACGCCTTGGCGCATGAGCGCCTCATTGGCCGTGCAGCAGATGCCCGCCACGTTGATGCCGGTCGCCCCGAGCGATCGGGCCAGCTCGATCATCTCTTGCGAGCGAGCCGCGTCGAGCACCATCGAGGACAACAGCGGCTCGTGGCCGTGGATCATGATGTTGACCTGGTCGTCCTTGAGCACGCCGAGGTTCGCGGCGCTGCGTACCGGTGTGGGCGTTCCGAACAAGATGTCCTGCAGGTCGGTGGCGAGCATCGATCCGCCCCAGCCACTGCCAAGGGCGGCCCTTACCGCGCCGTCCATGAGCGTCTCGTGGTTCTGGTCCGTCCCGGCGGCCGTGCGATGCAGCGCCTCGACGATCTCGCGATCCACGCCGCGCGGCACCACGCCGAGTTTGCGCCACAGCTCAAGGCGCTTCTTGGGCGCGCGGGCCGCGTAGATGATCTCGCCGGTCTGCTGACCGAACTGCGCGAGCGCCGCATCGGCCACCTCGCCTGCCAGCGTCGGCACATCCTTGCCTTCGATATCTATGCCGAGGAACCCCGCCACTCGCACGAGTTTGACCTCGTCTTTGATGGTCACGCCTTCGACATGCCCGCTGGCCACCGATTTGAGCATGAGCGCAACATCGCGCCCGTGGTCGGAGTGGGCTGCGGCGCCGGCTGCCACCTGGCGCACGAAGTTGCGAGCGGCGATGGTCTCGAGCGTCGCACCGCACACGCCGCGCTTGCTCTCTTTGTCCTTGCCCGAGATGCGGCACGGGCCCATCGAGCACAACTTGCAGCAGGCGCCCTCGGCGCCGATGGGGCAGGGCTTCATCGCGGCGGCTCGGGAGAAGACCGTCGCGATATCGCGTTCCTCTGCGATCTTAAGCATTTCGGCCGCTGTCGGATCGATGCTCACTCGCTGATCCTTCTCGGGCGCTTGGGTTCCGCCCTTGGTGCTATCTTCACTCATCTCACACCTACTCTCAGTTTCTGACGGGTCCCTAGCTCGCAGCCAGTCGATCGATTGCTTGGCGCATCAGATCGACGGCTTCGGGATGGCGCATCACGAGCACGTCGGCGCCACCGGCTGCCATGGTGATCGCTGTGGTTGCCTCCCAAAGGACGCCACGCTTATGCGCATCGCCCCAGGCGGGCTCCTCGTCAACGCTTGTCTTGGCTTCCTTTGCGCGCCATGACTCCTTGCCCAGGTTGCAGATCATGGGCATCTGCGTCATATCGTCGTTCTGGCCAAGCGCGGCTAGGCGCAAGCGCTCAGAGACGGTGTAGCTGTACTCGATCCCGTACCCGACCGCGCCGGTGGATGGATCCATCAGAATCTTGTCGGCCGGAAGGCCGAGCTGGGTGATGAGGATGTTGAGCTGCTTGGCCATATTCACGTCGATGGGCGTCTCGGCGATGACGACATGCCCGTAGGCAAGCGCCGCGGCTGCGATCGGCTTGTAGTTGTCCTCGGTTGCGGGACCTATCGCGCACGGCCTGTCGGCCATGACCTCGGCCACCAGCTTGAGCACCTCAGCATCCTTGTCGGCGTTGCCGCTCCCGTACACAAGCAGCGGCACATCCACGGCGTCCGCCACGGATTTCACCGTTTCGGCAGCTTCGGAGGCCGAGCGGTCCGCGCCGTTGGGGTCGGTGCCTGCCAGTTGAATGCAGATGAGCCTCGCACCGTGTTTCTCGACGCACACACGAGCCCAAGCGGCGGGATCGGACAGAGCGTCCCCGAAGGCTGCGACCAGCGACTCGGGCCACCCAACGGGGGCCACGTCGTAGACTTCCATGGCGATGACAGGCGCATGTGGCATGTCGCCTTCCCAGCGGTAGAAGGACAGGGTGTTCTGTCCACCTACGGTGCAGGCATTCTCTCCGCTTCCCAGCGTGAGCTCGCGGATGCGCCCACTCATCTTCTCGATAGGTTCCTGAAATGTCATGACTTTGCTCCCATCACGAGATGCCCGCATGGCGGACGGCGGCATGGACGGTGTTCTCGATGAGCATCGCGACCGTCATCGGTCCGACACCGCCCGGAACGGGGGTGATTGCTGAAGCGCGCTTGCTGGCCTCGTCGAACTCGACGTCTCCCACGAGCCGGCCGTCGGCCAGACGGTTGATGCCCACATCAATCACGACGGCACCCTCGCGTATCCACTGGCCCTTGATCATCTCGGGGCGCCCGACGGCCAC
>JAHIQC010000163.1 GCA_018902765.1 Actinomycetota bacterium
GCGTTATAGGTCAGGTAGCTCACGAACCCTGTCAGCGTGGTCACTGGAGCTGTGCCGTCGTACGAGAACACCTGTAGCCGATGGTTGTCCCTCTCGGCCACGATCACGCGTCCACTTGCATCGACCGCGCCCTTCGATGGCCAAGAAAGCTCGCCCGTGCCGCCGCCGAACGTCCCGAACTTGGTCTCGAACACGCCGGCGGTGCTGAGCCGTTGGATGCGTTGGTTACCGCTGTCGAACACGAACACGCTGCTACCGCTGACAGCGATACCCGTGGGCTGAGAGAACTGTCCGTCGGTCGAACCCGACGAGCCGATCGTGCGCACGAAAGCGCCAGCGCTGTCGTAAACCCGCACGCGCGCCATGGTCCGGTCCAGCAAGAAGATGTTCCCCGAGGCATCCGTATCCACGTCTACAGGCGCCGACAGTGGCGCAGAAGCGGTCCCAGTGGTCGTCATGCTCCATGCCCCTGCCGAGGAGAACTTCTGCATCCGAACATTGCCGGTATCTGCCACGTATATGTTGCCCGAGGCGTCCAGGCCGATTCCCTCAGGTGCCGAGAACTGCCCGTTGCCCGCACCAGCGGTGCCGAAGCTCGATACCCAGACCCCTGCCGGGGTGAATGATTGGATGCGGTTGTTGCCGCGATCAACAACAAGCACGTTGCCCGACGATGCCATCGCGACATCCGTGGGTGCATTGAACTGCCCGTTGCCAGTCCCGCTCACGCCAAACGTGCGCACGAACGCTCCGCTCGCGTCGAATACCTGGATGCGATTGTTGAGCGTGTCGGCCACGAAGGCCTGACCACTCGCATCCATGGCAACGCCCTGCGGGCTGTCGAGCGCACCGGGAGCCGTTCCTCGGCCGGACCAGATCGCATCGACGGCACCTGCTGCGGACAGCACCTGCACGCGGTTGTTGCCCGTGTCAGCCGAGTAGACTCCGCCGCCTGGCCGTGCAAACACTCCTCGGGGAGAGTCGAACTTGCCCGAGGTGGTTCCCGGAGAGCCCCACCGGGAGATGATCGTCCCCGTGGGTCCGCAGCGCTCGACGGAGTAAATGAGACTCGAAGGGTCCGAAGGCGTGTAGCGCATGCCTCCCGAATCGATCACGAACAGGTTGCCCGCCGAATCAACGCTTATCCCCGATGGCGCATTATATCGGGAGGAGGTGTTCCCACCCACTTCGACCGGGCCCCAGTACGTCGTGTAGCTGCCGGCGGAGTTGAACTTCTCAATCCGGCGATTGTTGGTATCGGCGACGTAGATGCTGCCACCAGCGTCGATAGCCACGTCACGCGGGTTGTCGAGCTGGCCGTTGCCCGGGCCATAGGACCCGATGCTCGCCACAAACACACCTGCCGAGGAGATCCTTTGGATGCGACCGTTTCCGGAATCAGCGACGTAGACGTTGCCCGACGCATCCGACCCCAGTCCGGAAGGAGCGCTGAACTGGAGGCTGCCGATACCCGGACCGCCCCATGTCGCCACGTAGGTACCGTCGGCCTCGAACAGCTGCAGTCTATTGTTGCCCGTATCAGCCACGACAACGCGTCCTGATGGAAGCACCGTGACACCTTGCGGATCGCTGAACTGGCCGGTCGCGGTGCCCCTTGATCCCCAGACGCCCAAGACGGCACCAGCAGCAGACATACGCTTGATGCGGCAGTTGGAGGAATCGACGACATAAACATCGCCGTTTGCAGCCACGGAGATGTCACCGGGAGCTGCGAAGGATCCGGGAACGTCGGGCCACACGGCCACAGAGTAGTAGGAACCGGGTATGGCGCCGAATGAAGCGCTCGGTGCCACCATCCCCATCACGAGCGCGCATGTGAGCAACAGAACCGTGAACCTGTGTGCCTGCTTGCTCACGCGCGTCCTCCAGATTGATTCGTCAGCGTTTCGCCGTCACGTCGAAGTTATCAACGGGCGTACCGAGCACTCGCACCTGGTCGTCGCGGACCTCAACGTGGACCGCGTCGGCGTCGGAACCCGAACGCATCTCTGGGGTGAGTCTGATGGTGACCAGAAGCTTCTTGCCCGTGCGTCCGTCGGGGTAGACCTCCAGCTGCAAATCCTTGCCCACGGCCAGGCCGGCAAGGTCACCAGACTGGTTCGGGACAGTTGGATCGGCCGGAATCCACTTGATTGCGCCGACAGCCACCTCGAGATTCTTGGGAGCTTTGCCCTCGGTGTCGTTCCACAGCAGAATGCGTAGGGTCATCGTTTCGCCGGGCTTGGCCACAGCCGGATCCTTCGTATCACTCGGTGTGGCCGGATCGTCTGCGGGGTTACCGGTAGATGTGCCGGAGTCAGTCCCAGTCGACTTGGCGGGGGTGAGCGGAGCTGCTGCCATCTCCGATGTGCCGTCCGGCCCAGGGGCGCCGGGAGTGTCTAGGATGGCTTGAGCGCTCGTGCCGGGAAACGGTGGCAACCACGCAGGCGCGCTGCCGGAAGCCGCGAGAACGGACCACAACCCCAGCCCGATAGCGAACACCGCGACAACCGTTGTCGCAATCCTGACGCTTCTGCTCTTCCACATTTCGCTGAGATTCATGAAGCCTCCACAATCTGGATCAGAACGCTGCGTTGGTCACTCTTGTGTGTGCCTACAGCAAGTTCAAGGCCGCCGTCGCACTTAGGTGCATGAGCCATCGAGAAGGATAGATTCTGATAGCATGAGCGAATGGCTCGACCACCATGAGTCTGAGCCAAAACGCGACTCGGAGGGCACGTGGAGTTATCGACACAACGGCTGATCGACATCTTGGCGCACCCAGCCGATGACCCTAGAGCAACCCTGCTTCTGATGCTGGCCTCTGTTGCTCTCGGACTTCTCATCGCGGTCATCCTTATGGCTGTCGCTTCTCCGCGCCGTGGGTCTCTCGATGATCATGTGTCCGAGGAGCCTGTCAACGAGGCCGAGTGATGGAATCACCGCGCAACACACGCTCTTCGAACGTGTAGTCGGACGCGCTCGCTCGGACTAGTAGCCCTCGCCCACGCCGTTGCCGGCGTTGTCGCGGTGACAACGCAAGCACACGCCATCGGAGTTGCTCGCACTGGCCGGGGCAGTCGCCGCTACCGATGAGGAGGCCTCCACGAGGAAGCGGACTCCGTCGGTCATATGGGGCCACTCCCCTGCCTCGCCGTACTGACTGGCGTGGCATGACATGCACTGGGTTGAGTCCTTCCACGCGACTCGACCCGTGTAGGTGGCTACAGGATTCGCATACGAAGCGTTGGCGGTGCCCTGGATGTGGCTGCCGAAGTTGTAATCATCGGCGTAATGCTCGCCGCCAAGCGGAGGGGTGAGCGAGAAGTGGCAACCAGCGCACCACTTCGTCATGGCAGTGTCCTTGGCGTCTCCGACCAACGGCGCGCCGGCGGTCCAGTCATAGACGGTGAACTTCTTGAGAAGTCGCTGCGTGAGATAGGGGTTCACGGTCATCTGATTCGCAGCCGCGTGGACCTGGTGACAACGGCTACAGGTCACACCCTGCTCGACACCGGCGATACTAAATGAGTTGTGAGCATTGGAGTAGTTGGTACCACTATAGTTCGCCTCAACGCCACGATAGACCTGGGTGTATCCACC
>JAHIQC010000164.1 GCA_018902765.1 Actinomycetota bacterium
CGCCCACGGCGGCACGATTCTCTTCGTCGGCACCAAGAAGCAGGCTCAGGAGCCGGTACAGAACGAAGCCGAGCGCTCCGGTATGCCGTACGTCAATCAGCGCTGGCTCGGCGGTATGCTCACGAACTTCGTGACCATGCGCGGTCGTGTTGCGCGTTTGGTCGCACTTGAGACCATGGAAGAGGACGGCACCATGGCCAAGCTCCCCAAGAAGGAGCAGCTGCTTCTTCGCAAGGAGTGGGACAAGCTTGCCAAGAACCTCACCGGCGTGCGCGATATGAGAGAGCTGCCCGCCGCACTGTTCGTCATCGACACCAAGCGCGAGGCGATTGCGGTCGCCGAGGCTCGTCGGCTCAAGATTCCGATCATCGGACTTGTTGACACCAATGCTGATCCGGACGACGTCGACTTCGTCATTCCGGGTAACGATGACGCCATTCGTTCTGTCGGACTCATGTGCCGCGTGATCGCCGATGGTGCCATCGAGGGCCGTACGGCTCTTGAGGGCCCCAAGGTCGAGCCCGCAGCTGAGCCTCGTGTGCAGCCGGTCATCGTCGCCGAGGCCGTCGTCGAGACGCCTGAGGCGCCCGTCGCCGTCGCCGAGGCCGTCGTCGAAGCTGCGCCGGTCGAAGCGGTCACAGAAGCACCTGCCGAGGAACCGGCCGCCGAGTAGGTATCCGCACCTCTCATATTCGAGTCATTCCACTGAACAACACGGGAGGTTTCCGATATGGAGATCACTGCCAAGATGGTCAAAGACCTGCGCGAGACCACAGGCGCGGGCATGATGGACTGCAAGAAGGCGCTCGTAGACGCTGACGGCGTCATGGACGCTGCTGTCGATATCCTTCGCACCAAGGGCCTCGCGGCGCTTGCCAAGAAGGCAGGGCGAGCCACCAACGAGGGCATCATCGGTGGTTACGTTGAGTGTGGTTCGAAGGTTGGTGTCATGGTCGAAGTCAACTGTGAGACGGACTTCGTTGCACGCAACGCGGACTTCAAGTCATTTGTCACCGGAGTCGCGAGCCACATCGCTTCCTCGGCACCTACGGATGTCGTCGATCTCATGGCAAAGCCCTTCGCCGATGGCACCGCGACATTCGAGCAGGCCCTTGGAGCGTTTGTGAGCAAGGTCGGCGAGAACATGGGCGTTGCCCGGTTCATGCGCTATGAGCTCGCTTCTGAGTTCGGTCTGGTCACGGTCTACGTCCACGGCGTTGGAAACATTGGCGTTATGGTCGAGGTTGCTGCGGGCACCTCCGAGGCGGCATCGAGCGACGCATTCGCGCTGCTCGGTCGTGATCTCGCGATGCAGATCGCCGCAGTCGCTCCGTACGCCGTGAGCCGTGAGAAGATCGAGCAGAGTGTCGTCGATCACGAGTTGTCCATCTACAAAGCCCAGGCTGCCGAGTCTGGCAAGCCGGAGCCCATCCAGCAGAAGATCGCGGAGGGTCGCTTGGAGAAGTTCTTCAAGGAGGTCACCCTCCTGGAGCAGGACTTCGTCAAGGACTCCGATAAGTCGGTGCGCCAGTACATCGATGCAGTCGCCAAGAATCTTGGTACGACGATCGAAGTTGTTCGTTTCGATCGTTTCGTCATGGGCGAGACGGCCGCGAGCGGCGAGTAACTGCTGCAGGTAACGACGTTTCAACACGCGGGCTGGCGCATCACGCGTCGGCCCGCGTTGCTGTATCTTGTCTAGAGACTGTTTCGGCCCATTGTGGCGCGATTCGAGAGGGGTGTATGTGGAAGACTACCGATTCAAGCGCGTACTGCTGAAGCTCTCCGGTGAGGCGCTCATGGGCGAGATGGGCTATGGGGTCGACCCGGACGTGTTGGATAGCCTCTCACTGCAAATCAAGCCAGTGGTCGCCGCCGGCGTTGAAGTCGCGATCGTTGTAGGAGGCGGCAACATCTTTCGAGGTATGGCTGCCGCTACCAGCGGGATGGATCGCGCCCAGGCCGACTACGTGGGCATGCTTGCGACCGTCATGAACTCCTTGGCGCTCCAAGATGCACTTGAGCGCAACGGGGTGTTCACGCGGGTGATGAGCGCTATCGAGATGCAGGCGGTCGCTGAGCCTTA
>JAHIQC010000165.1 GCA_018902765.1 Actinomycetota bacterium
ACCTTCATCTTCCAAACGAGCTTCTGCGTCTCCTGGGTATCCTTGCCCCACAGATCGCCAGCGTCCCGGAATACAACCTTGTCATTGACGATGTCGATCCACACGGGCGCGTCGGCCTTGCCCTCCAAGACGATGCCATCCCAACCGGCGTACTTGAGTTGACCACCAAAGCGGCCACCGAAGTTGGAGCGAGTGAACCAGTTGACTGGGTATCCGGCCGTACCGATGCCCTGCACTTCCACGCGACCCGATGCCGAAGGGGCCATCGTGCCGGATAGAGGCGACGTCATGATCGTGAGCACGTTGCCGGGATCGCGACCTTCAACCGTCTTGTCCTTACATAGATCCCAGAACAGTGCCGAGCCGATGCCGTGACCGCCACCCCACTGTTCGTATTTCTCGGTGTCAATCACCGATGACTTTCGAGCCGTGAGATCCAGTCTCAGGATCTTACCGGCGTATCCATTTGCAGCCATGTCTCTACCTCCTAATCAGTTAATGCGGGTCGCAGGGTTCGCGATCGCATGATCCTAGTGTCCGGCCGGCGCAGCCGCAGCGGGGCTGACCTTGCCTTCGTCGTCCATGGGGTATCCGAGGGCCGCCCAGCCCTCATCGCGTAAATTGACCTCGTAGCCCGCGTCGGACTGGATTGGTATCTCGCTCGTGAAGCTGATCGCACCTGTGGGGCATACAGCAACGCACGCCTGCTGCCCACCCGGGCCTCCATCTGCGTCCATGAACGGGGTATCAAGGCACAGGTCGCACTTCTGCGCGTGCTTGTCCTGAAAGTTCCAGCCCGCACGGCTCAAGTCGAACTCGCATGCGGTCACGCACTTCTGACAGCCAATGCACTTGGCAGCGTCGACCGTCCTGATACCAGTCTCGGCGTCTACGTGCATCGCATGCGTGGGACACACCTCGACGCACGTTGGGGACGCGCACTGACGACACTGCGAGATGGATTTATCGTCCGGGAACGACGCGAAGGGGTCCTGGATAACCTGGATGCGCGAGAGCGACAGGCTCTGGGCACCGTAGTGCGTGAGCGAGCACGCCATCATGCAGGTATTGCACCCCTGACACTTCTTGGAGTCCACCAGCAGGTAGCCCTCCGAAGCGGGAATCGCGATTACCTCGTCGGGGAGCAGAAAGCCGCCAAAGAGCGCCCCTCCTAGAACGACGCCCACCCCTGCGCCACCGATTCCGGTGAGGAACTGGCGTCGGGTGAATCTCTTCTCTTCTGTCGGCGCGGTGGCGCCGTTGTCTTTGTTTTTGTCGATGTCTTCCATCGTGTTTCCTTTCGGGTTCTGTCTTACGCCTACTTAAGCGGCCGAGTCCTCCGAGTCCGCTCCTGCGGTTTCCTTCTCGGAGTAGCCGAGCTCCGCCAACCATCCGGCGTGCTCGTGCTTGGCGTACTCCAGATTCACGTAGCCAGTGAACATCGAACGCAACACCGGCCAGCTCATGGGGAGGACCGCCGCGAAAAAGACGTGTGCGACAAAGAAGGCGAGCATCGCCACGGTGGCGATGTCATGTGCGGGCGTCATTACAGTCATGAGGCCCGCGGGCAGATCGACCGAGTGTGCGGCGACCTTGAACAAGCCGGTGACGATGATGGCCACCGTCGACGCCAACGCCAGGATGTAGGCCATCTTCTCGGACTCAAAATACTTGCGCTCAGGCGGCATGGTGAACTTCTTGAAGCCCAGCAGCAGGCCGTAGTGGCGCTTTGTGTACTCGATCGCGTCCTTGGTGGGCAGGTGCTCCCGGAAACGCTTCTTCGCCAGAAGCGTGTTAGCACCGTAATAGAAGGTGCCGAAAAGGAATACAACGACCGCCCCAAAATGAATGTCCATCATGGTCCAGACCGGCTCGCCGTTCCCGACGAGTGCAGGCAGGAACCAAACTCCCAATGCGATACCGCTCACCAGCAGCACCGCCGTGCCGATCCCGTGCGCCCAGTGCTCCAGAATGGCCGCCTTGTCGTGCCGAAGCACGCGGTCACCCTCAACCACTGGATCCTTGCGCTTTGTGAGCCCCGCCGCTAACACGCCAACGAACGGCGCCAGCCACACGAGCCACGTAGCCGAATCAAACAGAAGCTCCTTTTGCATGTACACACCCCTTCCCTTGAATCGTCGAACCTGACTGGATTGCCGACGATGCTGCAGCAAAACAGGCTCCTTGTTACTGGGATACGAAATCCTAGTAACAACAGTCTATCACATGTGGGGCTCTCTGCAGGTTTGAGCGCGCTAGCAGGTATTGCTTTACCAACCACTATCTTGGATATCGTCTAGTAAACCGTTCGAATGCGCGAGTCACAAGAAGAGGTTCGTGGTGATATGTCGTGTGCGTGATAACCTTCATGGAGCAGGCAGGTACTGCGCCAAGAGAAAGCAGGGGGAAGCGTGACCTCAGCTATCGACCCATCTGAAGCGATCAAGGTCTTCGAAGCATTCGAGAGCGGGCGCCTCGACAATCTCTTCACGGCCGCGAACACCGAGTACTTCGATCACGAGGGATTCCAGGCGCTTCGCTTTGGCGTGGGAGTCCAGCGCGAAGCCGTGTGGCGTCTCATCTCGGCGATTCGTAGGTCCACAGGACTGTTGGTGCTTGAGAGCGCCTGGGGTGATTTCCAAGTGCACGTGACCCCAACCGCGCAGCTCATGGAGGCTCTCTACGAGATCGACACCTGGGCAGCCCGCAGCCTCGTGGGCAGGACCGAGCTGCCGGCCGATGAGGAGTGGATAGTCCAGGACCGTCTGCTGGTCGAAGAGGCGGTCATGATCGCCATGGACAGGACCGGGAATCGGGAAGGTGACAAAGCCGCGATTCGGCTGGCCCGCGCAGAAGTGATCGCCTCCCTCTACGATGAGGTGACCCCCTCCTCGGAGACCGGGATCGTCGCCTGCCGCTTCTATCACGCAATGCGCGAGTTGCCCGATGCGAGATCTCAGTCACTCACACCGGACTACATCATGGGCATCCATCGACTCCTCAGCGGAGACGAACCCGGTGCCGGTCTAGTCAGGACGACCGAGCGCCCCGCACCTACACCCGATTCCCCTCCCGTTTCCACGCCTCCGGCCCGCATACTTGGCGAGTTGCAGTCACTGCACGCGTACACCGAGAGCCAGGACATCCCGTTCGTCCATCCGCTCATCAAGACGCTCGCCTTAGCATGGTGGCTCCGCCGCATCCGGCCCTTCGAACAGCACAACTACCTCATGAGCCGGCTCGTCTCCATGGCCTACGCGCTTAGGCACGGCTATCAGGTGGCAGGCATTGTCGGCTTCCCCGGACGGCTCGATGAGCACCTCGAAGACAGCGGTGACCTGACCGCCGTGTTCATCAATCAACTCCGAGTAATCCACGAATCCAAGCAGCTGGCCGATGCCAATCTCCGCGAGCGGA